>JAURMN010000064.1 GCA_030830725.1 Balneolales bacterium
AAACCCCTCCGGCAATTCCGCGAAGAGAATGGATCGACGTGGAATTTTTAGTCGAAAATTTGCGTGAAAAAGTTCATGTTCATGTAGATCTCTGTGCCGGAGAGAATGTTTGTAGTCAGAAACGGGTTTGTGAAGCAAATCTTCACAGACCAGGGCTGGCCCTTTCGGGATATTACGATCTCTTTACTCATCATCGCATACAGATTCTAGGAAATACAGAAACAGAGTATCTGAAAGCATTAAGTAAGTCTGAACAAATTGAGCGATTCGCTTCACTTCTGACTTTTGATATTCCAATACTTTTTATTACGAATAACAATAAACTTCCTCACTATCTGGAAGATTTAGCTCGGGATAAACAGATTCCTATGGGGTATACGAGTGCTGAAACGATGCATTTTATGGCCCTACTTCAAGACTTTCTTGAGGATCAATTTGCTTTACAAACTATGGTGCATGGCACAATGGTGGATGTGTATGGTATCGGTATTTTGATTGTTGGTAAATCGGGAATAGGAAAGAGTGAAGTGGCTTTGGATTTGGTTGAGCGAGGACAGAGACTCGTAGCTGATGATGCCGTTATGCTTACCCGTAAAGGGTCTGTTTTAATGGCTTCTGCCACCGATATTAACAAGCACTTTATGGAGATAAGAGGTCTGGGTGTGCTGGATGTCCTCTCCATGTTTGGAATCAGAGCCATTCGTTATCAAAAAAGACTAGAAGTAGTACTGGAACTCACGTTATGGAACGAGCATGACTCTGTGGAACGTACGGGATTAGGAAATGAAAAAATCAATATCCTCGACCTTGATATCCCCATCATCCGATTACCTATGACACCGGGAAAAAATATCACGGTCGTTGCTGAAACGATTGCCATGAACCATCTCTCTAAGCATTATGGATATGACCCCGCAATGGCGTTCCAAAAAAGAGTTCAATCGGCGATCGAATCAAAAAAATTACGGGCAGAAGACTCAAATTCTTTAAAACGCGCAGTGGATTACTTTGAGGGAGACATCGAATAACCACAAAAAAGTAGATTATTAAATATTTTCATATCTTTTTGTCTATGTCCAAAAAGACACATTATATTTATGATAAACAGAGTTGTACCTTCGTACCGGTTCAGTACAACCGCCTTGAAGTGTCTTTATTTTCAGCATCTCTATGGATCCTAAATGGATTCATCCTGGCAGGGACTATACTAGCCATACTTTCCTCATTTTATGGAACTCCTGCAGAATTAGCACTCAAAGCTGAAAATCAAACCCTTTTGAGACAGTTGACACAGACTCGAGAAGAAATTCAGCGTCTTGAATCCAGAATGGATAAAATGGCCGAACTCGATAATGAGATGTATCGCTCTATTCTTGGATTAGAACCCATTCCAGAAGAGGCTCGAAATGCCGGGATCGGTGGATCTCGGATCTATGAAGAATTTGACTTTTATTCAGCGGAAACTAGTGACATTCTTCTTTGGATTAATTCAACCATTGACAATCTGGATAGACGTATTGAGATTCAAAATATGTCTTTTGAAGAAATAAAAGCGTATTACAACGAAAATACAGAGAGAATGAAACACATACCGGTCATAAAGCCGGTGGACAATATCGTAATTAGTGCCTATGGGATGAGAGATCATCCAGTATTTGGCTACAAGCGAATGCACGAAGGGGTAGATTTTAGATCGGAAATTGGATCTCCAGTCTATTCTACGGGTGATGGAACCATTAGACTTGCTGCAACAAGAGGCACATACGGTCGAATGATTTCAATCGATCATGGATTTGGGTTTGAGTCCCGATATGCTCATCTCTCAGGGTATGCCGAAGGAATCCGCAGTGGAAAAAATGTGAAACGAGGCGATTTAATCGGATTTACAGGAAAATCAGGTGTAGTGAGTGGTCCACACCTTCACTATGAAATTCTTCTAAACGGAACTAACGTTAATCCTCTTCAATATCTGTTTGCCGATATCACTCCTGAAGAATTTAAACTCTATCAGGAGTTGATGGAAACCGAACACGCGTCTCTGGATTAATTTATTTAGACTTAGTTATCTTAGCCGGATCGCCTGAAGCTGGAATGCTTTTCCTAATAAATTCGCGAATATCTTGATTTGATGTTTCTAGATCATCCTGACGCAGATACATCATATGACCACTTTCGTACCCCTTCCATTCCATTCTGTCTGACACTTTTCCAGCGGGATCCATTTGCCACATCGTGTATTTAGCATTAAAATAATCAGTACCCCCATCGAAATAACCACTTTGCACTAACACGTGTAAATATGGATTCATGGCCATGGCCCGACGTAAAGATTCTCCAGTCTGGTCTCCGGATCGATCCCATGGATGTACAGGACCGAATATCCAATATCTCAAATCAGTCTCTACACCTAACTCATTTCGTAAATAGATATTAATTGCTGGAGTGAAGGCATGATTCCATGCTGTAAGAGCCGGATCGAATTCATAACGATCTCCCCCATCTTTTTTGTCCATACCTAAATATCTAGAATCCAATCTTCCGACGGTTAATCCCTCATCGCGACGCAATTCTTTCCAGAAAAGGCCTGTTGATACTCTGAGATTTTCATCAAGCAACGTCTGAATCGATAATCCTGAATATGAAGACATAATCTCCGCAATCTCTCTTTTCTTAGGATCTGTAAGTGTAGATCCTTTAATAAAAGCTGGGACTAATGTCTCTAAAGTGAAGGATTCTACTTCATGTAGAAAATCGGGTAGTGATCTATCCTGATACTCTTCTTTAAGCTGTTTATGATACCAGGCAGTGGCTGCAAAATAGGGTAAACTCAGGGCTTCGGATACGGGTCCATCCCGCTCGATTCCCAATCCTGTTGGAGAGACCAAAATAACCCCATTTATGAACATCCAATGCGATTGCTGTAGCTCAAGTGCAAGTCCGGAGACACGTGTCGTTCCATAACTCTCCCCTTTTAAATATTTAGGAGATTCCCATCGATTGATATGGGTTACAAAAGAAGAAATCCACTCCGCGAGATACTTAATGTCTGCATTAACCCCAAAAAATGTTTCTCGCTTGGCTTCGTCATTGATTATTCTGGAGAATCCTGTATTCACAGGATCCACATAAACAATATCTGCGACGTCCAAGATAGAATGTGGGTTCTCAGAAAAGCCATAAGGTTGAACGGGATACCCTTCTGAGTCGATATTCAAAAATCGTGGACCTGTATAGCCAATGTGCATCCAGACAGACGCAGAACCCGGCCCCCCATTAAAACTAATCACTAGAGGTCTTCGTTGTTTGTTTTTAACGTCAGAACGTTCGTAATAAACATAGAACAGAGAAGCTTCAGCCTGCCCTTCAGAGTTCATGACAGGCAGACTTCCTGCCGTTGCCTGATAAGGAATTTTCTGACCGTTTATCGTCACCGTATTCGAAGAGGTGAAGGTCGTCCCCGGTGGAATCGCATTTATCACAGCATTTTGGGCATAAATAGAACCTTGATAACCAATGATCAAGAAGTATAAAAGAGAAATGAGACGTATAAAGGTTGTATTCATTGGATTGAGGATTGTGTTGTGAAGGTTCTACCCATTGTCTGAAACTGTCTTACAAAGCGTCTTTTCCCGACATTCGGGGCAAATTGGCCGTATTCAATCATATATAATCGTTGCGAACTTGGATCATAATAAACAAAGTTAACGAAGGGTCCGCCCATAAAATCTCCTTCCATTCGCCAGGTACCATGGGTTTCATAAGCCTGATAGCGATCGTGGGATAGTGCGGTTGTGATAACCGGTCTTCGATATTCCGTTTGAATGTAAGAGCCCTCTCTTTTGCCCTGAATATAGCTCTGCATGAGTGAATCACGAGTAGAATTAATCCATTCTGGAGTGATCGTTTCAAAATTCGTAATTCCATCTACCCACCAACCCCACATCCATCTTTCATTATCGGCCAGCATACGTTTGAATTGAACAAAATTCGTCGTGTCAATTGTCTGAAAGTAGTCATGTTGCATTCGAACACTCCAACCATGCTTACTCATAAGGGAATCAGATAAATAGGTCTGCTCGCCTTTATCGTAAATTTCAGATTCCCGTCTCTGAAGTTCAGATTCAAGTAATCGATCTGTCAGATATTGGCCTGTGCTTCGAAGATTTTCAGCAAGTTCCTCATAATTGGTAGAGGTCAACAGAAGAAGCCACTGCTCCTTGGCCCAGAGTTCTTGAATAGGAAACGCAAAGGATTGATTAGCCCAAACCTGTTTCTCCAATTCTTCATTTAACATGGAGCGGATTAAGGATCCTGGATTAGAAGATTCGTCTATGGGAGCCGCAATAATTACATTTGTTCTTTCCTTAAAGCGATTTAAATCCTGCTCTGTTATCGGATTTTCAATTACAATCCGATACATGGTTTCATACGAAGGAACGGTTTCAATGGGTCTTCCAAATGTCTCCATCAAGGCTTCATAAAATAGATATGATCCCTCCTGCGTGGTGTCTGCAATAACGACAATTGTATCTAAATCTCCCTTAGCTGTTGGCCTGTAATCACCCGTGCAACTAGCCCATAAAATCACAGAGAGGAGGTAAAGAAAGTATAAATGAATTCGCATAGGTCTAACTTTAAATGTCGATACTCGTGACTGAATCAGATTATTTGATTTTGAAAGCTTTGACAAACTCTTGAACCTGTTCGATCCAATTTATATCCGGATAAGCCTGCTCAATTTTACGAATGAGTTCGCTTCCTACAATATACCCGTCTACCCACTCTTTTACTGGTAAGACGTCCTGACCTGATCGAATCCCGAAACCAGCCATGATCGGATTTTTGGTGGTATTTTGACGAACTTTTTTTAAGAAGTTTTGAATTTCATCAATAGAGTCCTTCAAAGACGTGCCACCCGTCACTCCCGTAACCAAAACGGTATAGATAAAGCCGTCAACAGCTTGATCGATAAGGCGGATGCGTTCCTCCGTAGAAGTCGGTGTAACAAACCCAATCAATTTAAGACCAAGCTTATCTGCATAGGGTTTTATTCGTTTTGTTTCTTCGGCAGGAAGATCTGGTAAAATAATCCCGTCAATTCCAGCAGATGCAGCTTTTACAAAGAAGTTTTCAACTCCATATGAGAGAACCGGATTAAAATAACCCATTAAAAGAATAGGGATTTGAGTAGATTTTCTGAGTTCTTGAATAGAATCAAATATCCATTCCAAGTCTACTCCGGATTCGAGTGCTTTCTGACTAGACATTTGAATTACCGGACCGTCCGCAAGCGGATCACTAAAAGGCATACCAATTTCCAAGATGTCGGCTCCTGCCAGATCGAGTGAGCGAATTAAATCGTGAAAAGTTTCCTTTTCAGGATAACCAGCGGTAATAAAAAGCGTAAGAAGGGGTTCTAACTTTGGATTTTGAGCCTTTTTTTCCTGATGCTGGGTCAGCAGAGTGCTGAGTCTATTTTGATTATTCATGTGAGAAATACTCTGTGATGGTCGTCATGTCTTTATCCCCTCTTCCTGAACAATTGACAACGATAATCTGATCTTTATTCATGGAAGATGCTATTTCCGGCAGCAGCGCAAATGCGTGAGCAGTTTCTATGGCAGGGATAATACCCTCAAGCATCGAAACTTCCTTTAAGGCTTTCATGGCTTCATCATCTGTTACCGCCTTATATGTTACCCTTCCACTGGTAAAAAGGTGAGCGTGCTCGGGTCCAATTCCAGGATAATCTAGACCTGCACTGATACTATGTGCTAATTCAACTTGTCCATCCATAGTTTGCAAGAGATAACTCAATGATCCATGCAGAACTCCTGGACGACCTTTAGTAAGGGTTGCGGCTGTTTTGCCAGAGTCCACTCCAAATCCGGCCGCTTCAGCTCCAGTCATGTAAACCGAGAGATCTTCCAAAAATGGATGAAAAAGACCCAAAGCATTTGACCCACCACCAACACAGGCAATGAGATGATCTGGTCCTTTTCCTTCCAATTGATCGAGTTGTTCCCGAGTTTCCAATCCGATACAACGATGAAAATCTCTAACCATTTTGGGATAGGGATGTGGTCCTACCACCGAACCAATTACATAAAAAGTATCTCGAACATGTGTGACCCAGTGACGGATCGCCTCACTCGTTGCATCTTTCAAAGTTCTACTTCCAGACGTTACAGGAATGACTTCCGCACCCATCAGTCGCATTCGTTCTACATTCAATTTTTGGCGATGTACATCCTCTTCACCCATATAGACAATACACGTTAATCCAAGTTTTGCACATGCGGTGGCAGTGGCCACTCCATGTTGTCCTGCACCTGTCTCAGCGACAATATTCTGCTTGCCCATTTTTTGAGCTAACATGACTTGGCCAATGGCATTATTAATCTTATGGGCACCTGTATGACATAAATCTTCTCTTTTTAGATAGATCTTTGCGCCACCATAGGTCTCTGTTAGTCGCTTGGCAAAGGTTAAAGGGGTTGGACGACCGATAAACTGTCTAAATTCGGAAAGTAGTTGCTCCTGAAAAACTAGATCTTGCTCGAGTAGTCCATATTCATACTCAAGTTGATCCAATGCCGAAATAAGCGTTTCAGGGACAAATCTTCCACCAAAATCACCAAAATAGCCTTCTTCAGTCGGTTCAGTTTGTATTAGTGGTAAAGCTGTCATCTTTTAGTCCTCAATTTGGTGAATAGTGTGAACAAGTTTATCGAGCAAATCAAAATCTTTGATTCCAGGCTCTGATTCAACTCCACTTGAAAGGTCAAATCCACTTGGTTTAAGAAGATTCCACGCTTGAAATAGATTTTCAGGTGTAATTCCTCCTGCTACATGCCAAGGCTTATGAATCGACACTTCTTGTAATATTTCCCATTGAAATGGAATTCCTGTACCCCCATAAATCATCGAATCACCGTCAGAAATAGATGTGTCAAATAGATATTCCTCTACAACAGACGAGTAACGATCTACCTCCTCCTGAATTTCAGCCGATGTAGACGACTGAGAAATTGAGATCGTCTTTATCACCGGAAACGGTACCTCGTTGCAATAAAAAGGAGGTTCCTCTCCATGTAACTGAACCCAATTAAGGCCCGTTTGTTTTGCAATATGGACAATCTCTTCCAAAGGTTGATTCATAAATACTCCTACCGATTCAATACCTCCAAGCCATTCTATAATCGCTCCGGCTTTTCCTGGTTCTATGCTTCGTCTACTCTCTTTCACGAAAATAAATCCGAGTCGATCAACCATTAACCCCGAAATATAGCGAGCATCTTCAAGTCTTGTAATCCCACAAATTTTTAATTGAAACGGTTTATTTAAAAGCATCGAAAACGATTTATATAATATTTACTACGTATTGTATTTCAATAGATTACTAAGTTCTTCTCCTGGATTTTCAGCATGCATTAAAGATGTTCCAATCAACACAGCCTCGATTCCGGCATCATGAACTTTTTTTAGATCTTCAGTGGACTTATGCCCGCTTTCGGATACTCGTACATAGCTCTCTGGTATTTTTTCTAGTAATGCTAGTCCAGCGTCCTGATCCATTGTAAATGACTTGAGATCGCGATTATTTACACCTACTACTCGTACTCTATCCCGTAAATCCGTGAGTTTCTCAATATGAGAAACGTGGTCACATTCTAGCAGAACCTCAAGTCCTTCCTCCGAAGCGGCATAAAGTAATTCTTCAATTTGGCTAAATTCAAGAGCAGCCATGATAAGCAAGACCGCATCTGATCCTATCGCCCTCGATTCGGTAATTTGCCAAGGGTCGAAGATAAATTCCTTTCTCAATATCGGAATTGGACATGCTGAAAATATTTGTTCAATATCTTCACGTTTACCTTTAAAATAGGGTTCATTAGTGAGTACAGATAATGCAGACGCTCCATTTTGGATATACTGGTTGGTAATTTCCTGAACATTAGCGTGGACTCGAATATCTCCTTTGGAAGGTGAGGCACGTTTGAATTCGGCAATCACTGAAACCGTCGATTCTAGCTTTAAAGATGTAGAAAAAGGAATTCGTACTTTTTCATAACCGGGAAACGATCGAAAATCTGCCTCTGCCGTCCTTCGCTTCGCTTTAGGCAATTGTTCACGTTGCGTTTCCATGATTTGAGCTAAGATATCCGACATCGGATTTAAGGCTTTAAATAGAAATATTGTGTTTAGCTTTGTGAATGCTGAATCAGTTCAGAAAGCTTGTTTTTTGCCGCACCTGAAAAAAGACTTTCCTTAGCCATTTGGTAGGCTTCAGAAAAAAGGATTCCGTCTTGCCCGGCCAAAATCCCAAATGTGGAATTGATCAACACTACATCGCGTTGAGCGGGCGTAGCTTGATTATCTAATATGGAACGAATGATTTCGGCATTTTTGAAGGCATCCGCTCCACGAATTTCTCCAAGAGAGTAGCAACTTAACTGCATAGATGCAGGATCAAATAGAGTCGGTTCATCCGATGATATTCCATTTCGATACTCAAAAATCCATGAGGGAGCATTCAATGAAACCTCATCCTGCCCATCTAAAGAATGAATCGCAATCAAGACTTCTTTATCGAGTATCCCCGCGACACTATGAATTTTTTCTGCGGCATCTTTCGCATAAACCCCAATTACCTGACGAGACACTTTTGCAGGATTCAATAGGGGACCGAGTAGATTGAAGATTGTTCTTACAGCGAGCCGTTTCCTTACACTGCCGATTTGTTTGAGCAAGGGGTGATAATTTGGAGCAAATAAAAAGGCCAACCCAATTTTTTCATACAGATCAGAAGATTGTTCCGGGGTTAATTCTAGGTGTACACCAAGTGCTTCAAGAACGTCAGCACTTCCGCTTTGACTGGAGATGCTTCGATTCCCATGTTTAATCACTGGTATTCCGGCACCTGCAACCACGAACATACAAGCCGTCGAAATATTGAATGTTCCGGATCGATCTCCCCCTGTTCCACACAGATCTACGGCACCTGAAGCATTCAGATGTATTGGAACTGCATGAGTTTGTAAAACCTTTACAAAAGAGGCGATTTCTTGTTTAGACTCCCCTTTCGTTCTTAGTCCTATCAAAGCTGCCGCAGATTGCACCTCGTCCAAATTACCCTTAATCATGGACGTGACGAGATATTCAGCTTCCTCTGCTTCTAAATCTTGTCTTAATGCAATCTTATCGAGAATATCTGGAATCATGACTGTAACGAATCTATCCAATTTATTACCAAACGAGCACCTTCTGTTGTGAGAATACTTTCTGGATGAAATTGAACACCCTCAACAGGATGATGGGTATGTCGAATGCCCATAATTTCATTCTCTTGGGTCCAAGAGGTAACTTCCAGACAATTCGGAAGCGTCTCATTTCTAGATATCAATGAATGATAGCGTGTGGCAGTAAAAGGATTGGAGAGACCTCTGTAAATCCCCTGACCATGATGATGTATTTGTGACGTCTTCCCATGCATTAAGCGAGGTGCATGCACAACTTCACCGCCATACACTTGTGTGATGGCCTGATGCCCAAGACATACTCCAAACACGGGAATCTTATCACCATATACACGGATCACATCTTCTGAAATCCCTGCATCCTCCGGTCGTCCCGGACCCGGTGAAATCAAAATCCCTTTCGGTCCTAATACCCCCACCTCATTCACAGAAATCTGATCGTTACGAACGACCTGATACTCGGATATTGATCCTGCAACAATATCCACTAAGTTGTAAGTAAAGGAGTCGTAATTATCAATAATGAGAATCATTCACTCCTCCTGCTTAAACCCGTTACTTCACGGATAGGTCCCATCACAGATTCAGCCTTTTCTCGAGCTTTTCTACCACCCTCCTGAAGAATTTCTTCTACGAGCCCAGGACGATCTAGCAATTCTTTTCTTTTTTCTCTGGGTTCGGAGAATTCTCGGTCCATGAGCTCTTTCAATCGATGTTTGGCATGACCATATCCAAATCCACCCGAACGATAGAGATCCGAAATCTCGTTTACCTCTTCTTGCGTTCCAAATAACTTAATTAAAGCGAACACATTACAAGTATCAGGATTTTTAGGTTCTTCAAGCGGAGTAGAATCCGTCTGAATTAATCCAATACGGGTCTTTAGCGCATTTCCTTCCTCAAAAATAGGGATTGTGTTCTGGTAACTCTTACTCATTTTCCGTCCATCAAGTCCAGGTACAATCGATACCGATTCTACAATCCGCTCCTCAGGTACATTCAGAAACTCCCCTTTGTAGGCATAATTGAATTTATTTGCCAGGTCACGTGCGATTTCAATGTTTTGCTTCTGATCTTCACCCACCGGAACCAGATCGGAATGATAGATCAGGATATCTGCAGCCTGCAAAATCGGATAGGTAAATAATCCAATATTCGGACTCAGACCTTGTGAAATTTTATCTTTGTAAGAGACTCCTTTTTCCATCAATGAAACAGGGGTCAAACAACCTAAAATCCAGGCTAATTCAGTGGTTTGAGGTACATCTGATTGTGCAAAGAGAGTACAACTATCGGGATCAAGTCCGAGTGCGAGATAATCTAGCACGACATCATGGGTATTTTTCCTAAGTAATTCCCCATCTTGAAGAGAAGTCAATGCGTGATAATTAGCCAAAAAATAGTACGCCTCACCTTCCCGCTGAAGTGTGATATGTTGTTTCATCGCCCCAAAATAATTCCCCAGATGCAAAGTTCCCGAGGGTTGAATTCCTGATAAAATGACTTTTTTATTCATGGCTATGGTTTGTTCATGCTAATGTGTGAATCTGTTGCGCCAATTCGACCGCACGGAAAAGTGCTCCTGCTTTATGCCGTGTCTCCTCGTATTCTTTCTGAGGATCACTTTCCGCCACAATTCCTGCACCAGCCTGAATATAGGCCTTTCGATTTACAAGACAGATGGTTCGAATGGTAATACAGGTATCCATATTTCCAGAGAGATCAAAATAGCCGACGGCACCGGCATAAGGTCCTCTTCTGAAAGGCTCAAGTTCTTCAATTATCTGCATGGCCCTAATTTTTGGTGCCCCTGACACAGTACCTGCTGGAAAGCAACTTTTAAGGGCATCCGAAGAGGTTTTTCCATCTTTTAAAACCCCTTTTATTTCGGATACGATATGCATCACGTGGGAAAATCGTTCGATGGTAAGTTCACGCATCATGCGAACAGATCCAGAAGAACAGACTCGAGATAGATCATTTCTTCCTAAATCGATCAACATTGTATGCTCAGCGATTTCTTTCTCATCTGAAAGAAGGTTCTTTTCCATGGCTAAATCCTCTTGAATTGTTTCCCCTCTTGGCCGAGTGCCCGCAATGGGTAAGAGGGTAATTTCACCCTTATTGCTTTGAACTAAAATTTCGGGTGAAGAACCAATTAACTGAAAATCTACTAGATCTAAGCAAAACAGATAAGGAGAAGGATTAATTACTCTCAAGCTGCGATAAAGATCGACGGAGGTTCCATTAAAAGGAAGTTCAAAACGTTGCGATAGTACGATCTGAAATGCGTCTCCCTCAAAAATGTACTGCTTAGCTTTCTCAACCATCGATAAAAATTGTTCATGAGTTGTGCTGCTGGTAGGGATAAGAGCCTTTTCGGATGGTTCTTCTGGAATAAAGAATGGAGAACGATCGGATAACTCTGGACTTCTGAGTACTACCTTCATCCCCTCGAGTGTATCAAGTCCATGTTGATAGAAGTCTTTAAGCTCTGCTTCAGTCTCATTCCCTTCGAGAAGAACAAGGTGAATAACAAATAATTTTTGATAGACATGATCAAAAGCGAATACCTTGTCGTAAAAAGACCAGACCGCGTCCGGAAGATGTAGATCATCAATTCCAAATTCACCAATAGGGTCAACTTGTCGAATGGTATCATAGGAAGAGTATCCGACAAGACCGCCGGTAAAGGATGGGAGATTATCTATCTCTGGAGCTTTATACCTTTCCAGAAATCGGGTTAACTCAGTGTAGAAATCATCTGAGAGGTAATGAGGTTCTGGGCATTCTTCCGGGTTCAGTTCTATGGATTCCTTCTGTATCCATGTAGATCCATTTTTTGAAACAAGACTTTCCACTGGACCATATCCAACAAACGAATATCTCGAAATGTTGGTACCGTGTTCCACAGACTCAAACAAAAAACATTTTGAATCCGGTAAATGATCTTTTAATCGTTGAAAAAGAGACACGGGTGTCAACATATCCGCCATCATTTCTCTGTGTAAAGGAACGGCTCTGAATATTTTACTAAGTTCAGAGAATTCATGAAATGAAAGGGTTTTCATGGCTATGGTTAGGAAGTATAGTGCAATAGATAGACGTTAGTACTACATAATGGAGTCAAAAAAAAACCCGCTGCACAGATTGTACAGCGGGTTTAAATGAAGTTCAAACAGCTGATTTATCTGTGCCAACTTATCCCATACCCCTGCCACCAACCTACCATGGTGAGCACAGAAGCGATAAAGAAATGGTCTAAATTCATAATTCCTGTCTGACAAAGTTTTTTTTGACGAAGGAACGTACACCTTATCTAACAAAAAGGCAACTCCGGTATCCATATTTCCATAATCTCTTGAATTTTGAGTGATAAGCCGGTATACTCAACAATCATCTAAAATTCAAAATACGATGCGCCTATCGATCTACAGATACGACTTTACTTCACAAAACTTCGAAATGTTATGCCGCGATTGGCTGTCGCTTTTATTGTCGTTATTGGATCGATCTTATGGGGTGTAGGTTGTAAACAACAAGTTAATGAAACCCCACTACTTCGTCCCAGATTTTTAAATTTTACGGTTTCTCCTTCTAGCGTACAGTTTACACCCATTGAGGGGATTCGGGATACTACGCGGTTGATTACACTATCCGGTATAATTTCAGGGGATCCGAATCCTGATTTTACTGGTTTCTCAGTGATAGAGGGGGATGAAATTCTACATCAAAGTACTTTTGAGCTATCCTCAGACCCGACTAAAGGTGGATTTGATTTCAACGCAGCGTTCTCGTTTTCTACCAATACAACGGATATGCGCTCGATAGACCTTATTCTGCTTGCTTACAATGAAAATGGAGAGGGTGAGAGGTTATTTGCAAAGCTCTCTATTCGCGGTTTTGCGACCCAGGCTCCTAAGCTTCAATCCGTTTCAAATCCTGAAACCGTTACTATTCCAATATCCGGCATACAAGAAATTCGATTTGAAGCAAAAGCTGTGCATCCAATTGGTCAACATTTGATGGACGGAGTTTTTCTCTTTCTTGTGGATAGCAAAGCGAATCGTATTCCCTCAGATGGAAGTTCATTCAGACTTTTTGATGACGGAATTAAGGAAGTTGCCTCTGGTAAGGATGATGCCGTAGCGGGCGACTCCCTTTACACGTTACTATTGGCAATAAATAATCAGAATAGTGCAGACACATATGATGTCTATTGGTATCCAAAAGATCAATCCGGTCTTATTGGGGATACACTTCAAACTGAACTTCGAATAGTCGAGCCATGATCAAACGGATAGTCATTAGTTGTTTGATGATTATTGGGAATATTCTTCCTGGCAAGTTGAGTTATGCACAAGTATTGGGTCCTTTTCAGGGGATATTCCAGGGGATGTCCCAAAATGCTGTAACGAGTCTCGGTGTTATGGGCGATACCGTTTGGATTGGCCCTGGGTTAAATTCAAAAATCAGGGGTCAAACTCAATGGAGTAAGCCTAATGGGGCTGACTCACTCTTGAGCGCCTCCGGAAGAGTGTTCTCCTTGGAAACTAAAAAAGGAGTCATTGTTGCTGGAATAGGCAAAACCGTGGAAACGAACGGAGAGACTGAGCCAAGTGCATTTGGTACGTACATCTCTACTGATGGGGGTTCATCCTGGACATTTCACAATTTTTTACTGGATCCTCAACCACCTGCAGA
>JAURMN010000065.1 GCA_030830725.1 Balneolales bacterium
GACGAAGGGTTAATTTAACTCCCCTTTCTTCTACCTCTGTGTAGACAAAGGGAGTCAGATGTTGAAAATGGATCAGATATGACTGACTGGCTTTCCGAACTTCATTTTGTGCGGTCCGGGTAAAGTCCTGCATAAGCTGTTGTGCCACTTCCTCGATGATTTGTTTGGCTTTACGCCAATCACTTTCAAATGTGATTAACACTTCGACTTCGTTCCAAATAAATTCGAAATCGGCCGTGTAATTAAACACATCCTGATCAAAGATTTTATGATTGGGAATATGGACAATTCGGCCGGTACTTTGATCTGCATGTACCCAATTCCCGATCTCAAGGATCGAAAATTTCATCATCCGGATGTCAATCACATCTCCTTTGACGGTTCCTATTTCAATACGATCCCCCACTGAGAATGTTTTCTGGCTGAGAATAAACGTCCAGCCAGCAATATCCGTCAGAGGTCCCCGAAGGGCAATGGCGATACCGGCAGAGAGAAGGCCCAGATAGGTGGCCAGCGACGCAATGCCTTCTACCCAAATCCTTCCGATTACCAATATGGCCAGAAACGTGAGAAGATAATTGATATTTTTTCGCCAGCTATATCGGGTCGAGTTATCCTCGATTCGTTTACTCAGATACCGTTTGACAATGGATCTGGCCATCCCAAGAAGCAGCAGTACGGCAATCGTTTCAATCACCTGAAGCGTAACATTCCCTCCGTCCTGAAAGGTCTGTTGCAAAAGTTCCGTTGCTTGTATTGGTATCGAATTATCTCCCATCTTCTCAAAAGTACAAAAAGATTGCAGAATCTGGGATAAAATCCTTAATTTTATTGATTGTCAGTAAACCGATTTTATCCCTATGCTTTACGGAATTATACTTTCTCTTATCGTTATTTTAGCTTTATTGCTCATTCTGGTGGTTTTGCTTCAGCCTGGCCAACGTGAAGGCCTTTCAGGTGGTTTGGCTGCAGGTATGACAGGTAGTGGTGGAATGGGCGCTAGACGAACTGCGGATCTTCTGTCCAAAAGTACAACCTATCTCGCTGCTGCGTTTCTGATTTTGAGTGTTCTTGCCAATTTTGCGATCGATCGTCAACAGCCTACGCGAAGTGCAATTCAGCAAAGTGTTCTACCAGGCAATCTACCTACTGCACCGGCAACTGCCCCTGCCAGCCAACCAGGTGAGCCTACAGCAGAACAGGATGATTCGACTCCAGCGGTAGAGAACTAACTCGCGCTCAGCCTTATTTTATTAGAGAAAAATAGGCGCTCCGACCTTCTGAAGGGGTCGATAGACGGTATAGGTGCACCCCTGTTGAAAGTGTAGAGAAGTTCATCGGAATCCTATGTTGACCGGATGGTAACTTCTCAAAGGACTTTTTCATCACAAGCTGCCCGGTAAGGGTAAATACCTTGAATTCCACCGATTGCATGGATGGAAGCGAAAAGCGAATCGTGGTCTCTGGATTAAAGGGATTCGGATAATTCGGGTAGAGCGTGAATTGAGAGGGAAGCTCACCTTTGATTGGTTCCGTGGAGACCTGAGTTTGATTTGAAAATCCAGTTGAATTGTTGTGAATCCTCCAATTCAAAAAGCGCTCCGCATCCTGTATGGTACTCTCAAGATGGAGTTCCGGAATGGATTCAGATTGGAAAAGAGTTTGTACAGATTGAGCATTGGCATCCCCTTGAAAAGCGATGGATTCAAGTTGAAAGAGGAGCAAAAACAATGTAGAAAACAATACCCTTGGCATCCTTATTACCGAAGGTTGAGGAAAAAATCTAGCGGTGTAAAAAAAAGCTGAGATAGGATTTCGTTCACTTGTCATGTTTCAGAAACGAACGAATCGAAAAGCGAGTTCCCCGAGTAGGCTTGAAGCCCCCTGTCCCCTACAAAAATGCTTCTAATTTGACGCTTTCTCTAAATAAATGAATAGCTCGGCGAACTTTCCAAGGAGTGTCGGTGTTAATTTTCACCTCGATACGGCTGATCATGACTACTGTATCAAACGTCTCCAATTGGGTAGCCAGCAGCGGAATTTTGTGATGCATTAAATAGGGATGAGAAAAGGTTTCGGCACTGAACCATCGGTTATGCTTACCGTCACCGGTTACGACGATTCCAGCCAGCGGACTTTGATCCAGTTCCAGCTCTTTTGACTTCTCAATAACGCGTTCGATTGCCTCGTGAAATCGCGCATTACTCACTACAAGTACAATACCCTCCTGCTCGTCAAATTGATCGATTTCAATTAAAGAGCCCGCCATAACCTCCTGTACTTTGTTCAGCATTCTATCTGGATGGAGCAGAACCTTGCCTTTTACGGCATGATTTACGGTGGATAAAATGGGAAAAGAAAGGGTGCGGTCATAGGGGATAAAACCCAGGGGCTGAATCCCCATTTGGAGTAATTTGGGGGTCAGAATTTCTTTAATCTCATCTAGCTTTTCAGGCTTTACTTTATTGATAATCACCCCATGCACCGGTACACCCTCCTTTCGAAAGAGAGAAACATTAAGGGCTAATTGGTCGATGGTGTTCCCTATTCCGCCCTCGACTACCAGGATGGCTCTTGAATTCAGCAATTTGGCTACCTGTGCGTTGGATAAATTCACCACACTTCCAACTCCAACATGACCGGTACCCTCATAAACCACCACATCATGTTGAGCTTCAAGTTTCCGGGCAGCATGTAAAATGGCATCCTCAAAATGAAACTCACCAGGATCCTGTAAATACTCTTTGGTAATCCCCTGTCCCAAAATGACCGGGCTGTGAAGGATAGGGTCCAGATCAAAATCGAGCATCTTACTGAACAGAATAGAATCCTTGTCAGCAATGAATCCGTTGTGAGTCAGGTGTTTCTGTCCAACGGGCTTGCAGTACCCGACATCGAGTCCTTCACCCTTCAGTGTAGAGCAGAGGCCTAGAGTGGTGGTCGTTTTTCCCTGATGTTGACCCGTTGCAGCGACGAAAAATGTGGACATGGTAATTAGGCTGAATTCAAGCGTAGTTTAAGAAGTCTAATTCAGAAGAACCATTCTATTTTTGTATACTCCAACAGTTTCACATTTTTTCTTGAGTTTATCCTAACCTGATCCACTTTCAGACTGCTAAACTCCAGACTGCTAAACTCCTATCTGCTCACTTATGAATCCTTTGAAACTTTCGGTTACCTCCCTGGCTATTCTTCTCGGAATGTCGGCCTGCGCTCCATCTGAGGCAGAAATTGAGCAATTGGCTCGCGAAATCCACGATCGTGTGATTACCCTCGATACTCATGTGGACATCAATACAGCAAACTTTACAACACATCGAAACTATACGGAAGATTTGCCAACACAGGTTACTCTGCCTAAAATGCGTGCTGGTGGATTGGATGTAGCATGGTTAATCGTCTACACCGGGCAAGGTGACCTCACGGATGAGGGATATGCAGCGGCCTATGCCAATGCGATCGATAAATTTGAAGCGATTCATCGACTGGCTGAGGAATATGCACCGGATCAGGTTGAAATTGCCGTGACGTCGGATGACGTTCGTCGTATAATCGGTGAGGGGAAAATGGCCTTGATGATTGGGATTGAAAATGGATATCCGGTTGGAACCGATGTAGGGCGTGTTGAGGAGTTTTATAATCGCGGAGGGCGCTATATGTCGTTGGCACATAATGAACATAGTCAACTTACTGATTCCAATACCGGCGAGCGAGATGGAGTCTGGTTACACGGCGGTTTGAGTGATTTAGGACATGAGGTAATTGCCGAAATGAACCGCCTGGGCATGATGATTGATATTTCGCATCCATCCAAAGAATCGAATATGCAGATGATGGAGCTCTCAAAAGCACCTGTGATTGCGTCTCACTCTTCCGCAAGAGCCTTGAATGATGTAAGTCGAAATCTGGATGATGAGGAACTTCTTGCATTGAAAGAAAATGGCGGGGTGGTGCAAACCGTAGCCTTCCGTAGCTACATCGATTCTGACAAACATGCAGCATGGCAAGAGGGTGCAAATGCTATTTTAGATGAAGTTGCTGCTGAGATGGAATTCACCCGACTCGGGTGGGGCGAAATGCGTGAGCTCTCTACTGATGATCAAATGGCCTACATGGAGCGCTGGAGAGAAGTTCAAGTGGTCGCTGAGTCACGTATTGAAAATGAATTGGAAGCCGCACCGGTTGACGTCAATGATTTTATTGATCACCTGGATTATATGGTGAATTTAATCGGCATCGATCACGTAGGAATCAGCTCTGACTTTGACGGTGGAGGGGGAGTTGATGGCTGGATGGATGCATCCGAGACCTTTGCGGTAACACTTGAGCTCGTACGTAGAGGTTATTCTGAAGAAGAAATTGGTAAGCTTTGGAGTGGTAATCTTCTTCGAGTTCTAGACGAGGTACAAAAAGTAGCGAATGAGCTTCAGACGGCCGAGTAAACAGCGAAAATTATCATGGCGACACGCCAAGAGGCGGAAAAAGGGTTTTCTCCAATTGGACGTTCCCAAATTCACGATTTATATCGACAGCTGGTGTCCACTTTGTAAGCGGGCTGGCCGGTTTGTGGGGATACTGGACTTTCTTGATCTGGTCCGAGTGGAGGATATTCGACGCTCGGAAGTGCCCAGCGAGGAGTTTTGTGAAAAAGGGTTGAGTTCGCTTGCCTCGATCACGCCCAAAGGAGGACACTTTTTTGGGTTTGATACACTTCTTATGATCTCTTTGCGTCTCCCTTTATTCTGGATTCTTTTACCGGTGATGTTCCTTTTGAAGTGGACAGGTGCAGGGTCCTATCTCTACAATGAACTCGCAGTGAAAAGAACCATAATCCCGTTGCACTGTGGGGACAGCTGTGGAGACAGCTACGGCGAAACGTGCAATGAGGCGCTCGATCAACCGTAAGATTTATCTCGGCTGTAATAATCGTTGAAGAGCCGCGCGATTTTCGTCTATTGGCAGGGTAGACCAAACGTTGTGTAGCCTGTCTCGGAGTCTTTCAGTGCCAAGATTCCCAATACTCCCCAAA
>JAURMN010000066.1 GCA_030830725.1 Balneolales bacterium
TAGCCCGATTTACTCCTTGGGATGTTCTGGCATCATCTACTCGACGTCGAGCATTCTGGGCTAGAGAGGATGAGATGGTATTTCCAATTCATGCGAAGAAGACAAAAGCATTTCATGATGGAGGAGTGATTCAAGGGGTGGGGAGTCACGGACAGCTACAAGGGCTTGGATATCACTGGGAACTTTGGGCTATGGCTTCCGGTGGTCTAACAGAGCTCGAGGCTCTTCAAATTGCGACTCTGATTGGTGCCGAAGCTATCGGACTCGATCAAGATTTGGGATCTCTGGAACCAGGAAAAATTGCAGATATCGTCATTTTAGATAAAAATCCATTAGAAGATCTTCGAAACACCAACACAGTGTCCTACGTCATGATGAATGGACGTCTCTACGAAGCCGATTCGTTAAATGAAATCTATCCGAGGTCAAAAGCCTTCGATCGCTACCATTTTTGGGAGTCTGATCTTCCAATGAAATAAGCGTGGATTCTACAGTTGGATCAGGGGTGTTTGCTCTGAAAGGATGTGCCCGGGGGGGGACTCGAACCCCCACGCCATTGCTGGCATACGCCCCTGAAACGCACGCGTCTACCAATTCCGCCACCCGGGCTTAGGCTAAATTTAACGAAATCTTAGGAATATTAGTCTAGTCCCTGTAAAGCAAACAACGTGGGTTATTGAGTCTATAGTCAAGGATATCCACGTTTGTTTTTAGCTATAGACCTCATCATTTCTATAAAGTATTCACTCATTTTTACATCTCTTCGATACATCATTCTCTGCATGTCGAGCAATGATTTTTCAACATTATAATCTGTTAACTTCCCTTCATCAGAATTAACCCAGCTAAACGAATCAATCCACTTTGGAGCAAATCCGGCGCCAAAAATCATGGAACTAGGACCAATGATGGTACCGGTATTTAAAATCGTGTTTATACCCGTTTTAACATGATCTCCCATAATAGATCCAAGGAATTGCCTCCCTGTCGCAATTTCCTCACCACTGACCCAGTCTCTTACCCGAACCTCTCCATAATTCCCTCTCAGGTTCGAAGTAGTTGTTCCTGCTCCCAGATTCACCCACTGACCAAAAATGGAATTCCCGGCATACCCATGATGGGCTTTATTACTGTAGGAATGGAAAATACAATTGCTCACCTCACCACCCACCTTACAATGAGGGCCAATCGTTGAATTTTTGTAAAGCAACGCCCCCATCTTTACTATGGCACCTTCTCCAATAGCAATAGGGCCCTTCAAGTGACTTCCAGCCATGATGCGAGCTCCTGCTCCAACTAGGATCGGGCCCTCACTTGTCTGCATCGTGACCCCCGGTTCTACGATAGCTGTCGGATGCATGAATAGCGCTGAGGGTTCATCCACATAGGCATTTGAGTGAAAGCCCGATTGAGGGCCTGGCAAGATATCCAACACCCTGATAAGACGATTATTTGACGAATTCAAGCGCGTAAGATCTCGTTTAATCTCTTCTCCATTCTTCTCGAGAAGACTCCATGGATACTCCAACCCTTCCACATCATTTATCACCACTTCAGTAGTCTTCTCATCAATTTGTGAAAGGGATGGCTCGCTTTTTGCCGTAATGCCGTTAGCCACTACAATTCGCTTCCCTTGATGCTCATGAATAAACCTAATGGAAGATTCGGGTCTATCTAACCATGAGATCAGCTTCTCAACAAGTGGTTTTGTGGGTAAAAATCGAGCGTTTATTTGCAACAATGGATTCTCTTTCGAATCCGAATGTTCAGGATCTCCAAACCCCCTCAATTTCCATTGAGCACCATCCTGAATCTGTGAATCAAAAACCCCGTTGAACTCTTCTCTTAATTGTCCATAAATAAGTGTCTGTGGAAACTCAAGGGCCCATTTTTCAGCGAGGGTAAAGAAGCCTAATCGTAAATCCCAAAGCGGACGAGTGAGAGTAAGAGGGTGGAATCTTTGAACCTCTTGATCTTCATGTAATAAAATTTGTGCTGTCATGATAGGATTAACTCTCTTTTGTGTAGGGGTATGCCCAATTTTGAAATATGTACATTGTGCATCAAATAATATATACTGTACATTCAGTCCCTGTCAATTATGAATTCAAAGTAAGGGAGGCCATATGTGTGGGATTGTAGGCTTCATCGGAGAGAGAGATGCGGGGAAAATCCTTGTTAAAGGGCTCAAAAGACTTGAGTACAAAGGATATGATTCCCCTTCAATTGATGTCCTATCACATTGCCGTGAATCGTGGATGTAATGTCGACCAACTCCGAAATCTTTCGAAGTCGGTGACGGTGGAATGAATCATTAACCACGCCATCGATTTCTTATACTTTATTATATTAAAGAACCTCAATTTTTCGGGACTATTTAAAGGTTCTGAATATGAGAATTTGAATACTGTTCTAGGCGAAATATATTACTCTTAGGAATTCATTTATCAATTGAGATGCTCTTTTATGACTATTAAAACGAACCGTTTGATTCACTTATCACTCACCATATTAGCTTGCACCATTCTATTCTCTACTGGCTATGCACAACAAAGCAAAGTCTTAATTGCAGGTAGTTACTTTGATTATGGTTCTTCTTTCGTGATGAATCCAGATGGTAGTTATATGATTACAGGAAGCACCAGTTCTACAAACGGTGATTTTGCCGTAAGAGAGGATAGTACAAACCAAGATATTTTTATCACCAAGATTAATGCAGACGGTTCAAAAGCTTGGACAAAAATTTATGGGGGAGAAAAGTCCTACAATGGGAAGAGTATCGTAAGAACTTCCGATGGGGGATATGTTATATCGGCTGTATATGCTACGGCATCTTTCAAAAAATTAGATGTGTACATATTTAAAATAGATGCAAATGGTGAGCAAGTATAGAGTGATATTTTGGGAGGAACAGGAGATGAGGAGCCCTTAGATATGGTAGTTGGAGCAGATGGATCTATTTACCTAACAGGCTATACTTGGTCAGATAACGTTGAATTTGAGGATCTCGATTTAGGCCGCCAGGATATATTTGTTTATAAGTTTAACTCAGCTGGCGAACCCATTTGGCTAAGAACGTATGGGGGTACCGATGACGAACTTCCTACATCTATTCAATTGACATCTGATGGTGGTATACTTTTATCCGGATCCTATCGTTCAAACAATGGAACATTTGACCAAATGCATGCTGGAGGCTCGAATATGGCATTCATTATGAAGTTAAATTCTGATGGAGATGTCTTTTGGACAACAGGTTACGGCGCAACTCTTGGTATGACACAGGGTCAAGCCGCAACGGAACTTAAATCTGGTCATTTTGTATTGGTTGGAACCGCATCTACGACAGATGGTGAATTTGAAGGAATCATCCAAGATGGCAGGCTATATGATGTCTTTGTCGCCGAATTAGATGAAGATGGAAATAAAGTTAGTTTGAGCGCTTATGGCAGTGATTCGGGTGAAAGGCCTTACGATGTGATCACTACCTCTGATGACGGGTTTATGATAACTGGTTGGACCTACGCCGATGCCAATGGAGATTTTCCTGCATCAAATGGTGGTGACTTCGGGCAGGATATGTTTTTAATGAAGTTCAATTCAGACTTAAATAAGCAGTGGGTTAAACAATATGGTGGGGAGTTCGATGATTGGGTTGAGCAAATCATGGAGCATCCAGATGGTGGTTATGTCCTTCATGGAACAACCAAATCCAGCGATGGAGATTTTGAAGGTCTGTTTCAGGGCAGATCGGACGCTTTTATGATGAGAGTAGATGTACAGGGAGCCATCTCTGAGTTCGTGGGAACCTCAGTTCAAGAAACATCGAATACCGTTTCTAGTTTCACGCTCGCTCAAAACTATCCAAATCCATTTAACCCCTCTACACAGATTCGTTACCAACTTAGAGAAACCATGGATGTCCGCCTTGAAGTGTTCAACGTAGTGGGACACACAGTTGCACTTTTAATTGATCAACAACAGTCAGCTGGTGAATATACATCAGTTTTCGAAGCGGATCATTTACCGAGTGGAATCTACTTATATCGTCTCACAGGAGTAAACAGCACTGGCTTCAAACAGTCGCTAACACGGAATATGTTATTGGTAAAATAGTCAGCTATTGAAGTTCAAAGAAGTAAAATAATGAAGCAAACAGTCCTAGTATGGCGAATTTAGACTCCGCATCAGCGACATCTATTACGAAGACCTATCGCATAACAGGTATGACATGTGGGGGTTGTGAAGCAAAGGTAAAAAATGCTCTTGAAGCAATTCCACACGTTTCCTCTGTAGTCGTTTCTCATAAAGAGAACAACGGTATTCTTAGTATGGATGAAGAAGTTCCCTTTGCTACGATCAGGCGGGTGGTTGAAGAGTTAGGAGATAAATATGAAATTGATGAGCAGTATACCTTCAGAGGCGCATCAGCAGGCGCTACAGCTGCCGAACATGTCGATGCTCCGATAGTCGAATCCCGCACTTGGTTCGAAACCTACAAACCCGTAATTCTCCTCTTCATTTACATCGGTACCGTCTCTACGCTTGTTGAACTGACATCCAAAACTTTTAGCTGGATGAACTGGATGCGATGGTTTATGGCTGGATTCTTCCTTGCCTTCTCTTTCTTTAAATTTCTCGACCTAAAAGGTTTTGCAACGTCTTATAGAATGTATGATGTTGTGGCCAAAAAATTTCCGGTTTGGGGCTACATCTATGCCTACACCGAACTACTGCTCGGAGTCGCTTATCTCATTGGATTTAATCCGCTCTTTACAAGTCTCATTACCTTTACCGTAATGAGTGTCAGTATCGTCGGCGTGCTTCAGAAAGTCCTAAACAAGCAAGTAATCCAATGCGCTTGTTTGGGTAAAGTGTTTGATCTACCTATGAGTACCGTAACCATTATCGAAGACGGGTTAATGATCATGATGGCAGCAGTGATGATTCTGACCTACTTGTATTAGATTGCTGGCCTTATTTTATATAAACTGATTATCTATACCCATCCTGGTGAACACCCCCAATTGCCCGTCCACTTGGCTCATTCATTTTCTTAAACGCCTCATCCCATTCCAAAGCCACAGGTGTTGAACACGCCACTGAAGCCACTGAGGGTACAGTCAATGCAGCAGCTGAACTCGGAAAATGCTTCTCGAAGATCGTGCGATAATAGTATTCCTCTTTCGTGCGTGGAGGTTGTACCGGAAATCGTGTCGAGGCTGTAGCAAATTCCGCCTCCGAAACTACCTCAGCAACCATCTCTTTCAGTGTATCAATCCAGCTATACCCGACCCCATCGGAAAATTGCTCTTTTTGTCTCCAGGCCACACTTTCGGGTAGATATTCCTCAAATGCCTTTCGCAAAATCCACTTTTCCATTCGCCCGTTACCCGCCATTTTATCCGCCGGATTCAGGCGCATGGCCACATCCATAAATTCTTTGTCCAAGAA
>JAURMN010000067.1 GCA_030830725.1 Balneolales bacterium
ACCAGGCATCCCGGACGGCATCTGACTGACCACATAGGTAATGAAGACCTCGTCCAAGTTGGAAATCCCAAGCTGTTCTGGAGTTGCACCACTATAAAATGACCACAATAAGAGTCCGATAAAGAGGAAAAAGGCAAATTGCATCATAGCCAATGCGCCACTAAAAATCAGCGCTTTTTGGCTCTCTCTGAGAGAGGACGTAGTGAGAAGGCGTTGCACAATCAGTTGATCCGTCCCGTGAGAAGCGATGGAAAAAATGGCTCCCCCAAGTACAGCAATCCAAAATAAATAGGCATCAGAAAATAATCCGGTCCCAAACCCGCCATCTCCTGAGCCAACCACCGAAAATCTTAAAAACTCCAATTTTCCAGACGCAGCCCATTCACCAACCAATTCTCCTATCCCTTGTGGAAGAGCTTGGAGCAGTAAAATCATTGCCATTCCGGCTCCAAACAAATAGAGACCCATTTGTAACACATCCATCCAGATAACCGCACGAATTCCACCAAACCACGTGTAGATCCCTGTGATGAGCGTAATCAGCACAATCGAAATCATGTACAGCTGCAGGTCGCTAAAACCCTCCAAAACACCTGCGAAGCGAAAAATCACAGTAATTGGAATCGCTGCGGCAAACAGGCGAACTCCATCTGCCAATAATCGTGTCACAATAAAGGTCGAACTTGCCGCTCTGCGAAGCGAAAGCCCAAATCTCTCCTCCAAAAAGTGATAAGCCGTGGTCAACTGACCATTAAAGTAGCCGGGCAGGAAAAATAGCGCCACCAGAATCCGTCCCAATAAATACCCGAGTGTTAACTGCAAAAAGACCAGTGTCCCACCATATGCCACCGCTGGGATACTAATAAACGTCAGCGTACTCGTCTCCGTCGCCACCACCGAAAAAAGTACTGCCCACCAGGGAATCGATCTGCCTCCCAAGAAGTAATCTGAAGAGCTGGCTTGTTTTCCGGAGAGTCGTAATCCGAAAAGCATCCCTCCGATCAGATAAGCAATCACAATAAGCGTGTCAAAAAGGCTGAATCCAGATGTCATGGTTTCATAATTTCAAGGTTAGAGAGGTACACCATTCCAAATGTATTACGTCTTATGCGCTTTCGTCTTCATCCACTCCGCAAAAGCTTGCAGCGCTCTTCCACGATGGCTGATGGAGTTTTTTAGCGCAGAATTCATTTCCGCGAAGGTTTGCTCAAATCCATTCGGAAGAAAAATCGGATCATACCCAAAACCACCCGCTCCGCGAACCTCTTTTACAATTATACCATCGCAAATGCCGTCTACGAGATGCTCCCCCTGCGGACTCACATAGGCTAATACGGTTCGGAATTGGGCCTTTCTCTCCTCCACCCCCTGCAACTCCGCCAATAACTTTCGCACATTGTCCTCGTAGGTTGCATCTTCGCCGGCATAACGTGCCGAATACACACCTGGAGCACCTCCAAGCATCTCTACTTCAAGCCCGGTATCGTCGGCCAAGGTCGTAAATCCACTTCGCTCCGCCCAATAGCGCGCTTTTTTCAGTGCATTACCTTCCAATGTGGGCTCATCCTCCTCCACCTGCTCAGCTTCGATTTCAGAAGGAAGATCCGCCAACGTCAACACCTGCACCCCAATCGCACTCAACAATTCGCGCAACTCCCCTGCTTTATGTGGATTAGCCGTGGCTAACAGTAACATTTTGGCTCCACTCTCCATCATCAGCAGATATTACTCTTCGATTTCCGGAATTTGGCTCAACTGCTGGAATTTCAAATAGCGAGCAAAAATCTCATCATTCGTCAAATTGCGCAAGCGATCTGGACCAAACTCCTCCACACAAAAACTCGCCATCACCGACCCAAAAATCACCGCGCGACGCATGTTCAGTGTCGAATGGTTCCGGGTGTACGCCAACCAACCCAAAAATCCACCTAAGAAAGAATCCCCCGCACCGGTCGGATCAAAAATATCCACCAAAGGCAACGCAGGTGCAGAAAAAATCTCCCCACCCGTAAAGAGCAACGCCCCGTGCTCGCCCTTTTTAATCACCAAGTGCTTAGGCCCCATCGCCATAATCACATCGGCTGCCTTAAACAGGTTCGACTCCCCGGTAAGCTCGCGCGCCTCCGAATCGTTCAACACCAGCATGTCCACATTGCCAATAATCGTACGCAATTCTGCCGGCATCCCCTCAATCCAAAAATTCATCGTATCCATCACCACAAAATCGGGGTTCTCTACCTGATCTAACACGCGCTGTTGCAGGTCCGGCTTAATATTTCCCAACGCGATATAACGGGACTTTTGATATAGCTCCGGGATCACCGGGTCGAACGTTTCAAACACATTCAACGACGTCTCCAACGACTCCCGATTATTCAAATCAAAGCTGTATTTCCCGCGATAAAAAAACGTGTCGCCAGTCTCGTCTATCTGCAATCCATCCAGACTGACCCCCTTCCCGCGAAACAACTCAATATCCTCCTTGGCAAAATCGCGCCCCACTACCCCCACCAAATTCACATCCTTCACAAAATAGGACGAGGTCAACGAAATATAGGTCGCCGAACCGCCCAGGATTCGATCGCGTTTTCCAAACGGAGTTTCAATGCCATCATAGGCCATCGATCCAACAACAAGCAGACTCATGAGATCAGGACTTTATGCAGGTTAAGATTTCGTATAGGTTTGGAAGGATTTACCTCTCTTAAACCCATTTTTGAAAAAATTTTTAGAATAAAGGAAGATACACAATTCCATTGGCGCGTGCACTCTATCGCAACCATCCAGCATTCTCCAGCGCTTCGTAGGCAACCTCGAAGCCGATAGACACTCCAATACCGCTGAGTCCTGTTACCACCAACGTTTGGGGGCTCAGGAGCTTGAGCAAGGGTTCCTTATCCGGAGTAAAGCCCATAAACCCGCTCCACTCTAGCTCAATCTTCTCGCGTAACGGAATGTGAAGCACCTCTTCGGAAAACCTCAATAACCACTCCCGAATCTGAGGATTCTGTCCCTCTTCGAAGGTGGTTTCACCTTCTGGATCCACATCGCGTGCACCGCCCAGAAGTAATCGCAACTCACCATCCTCTCCTTTCACATGGCGGAAATAAACATACCCCTCATTGTAATGGAATACCCCTTTCCACGGCATTTTTTCCAGCGGTTTGCCCACGATAATCTGGCCACGCGCCGGCTGCACCGGAATATCCAAGAGTTTAGATGCGAAACCATTCGTGGCAACAGCGACACGTCGTGCAGTGATGGTGGCATCAGCAAGTTTCACATGGACTCGAGCCTTTTGGGCATTGTTCTCCTCTCTGCTTGCCTCGATCCTCTCCACATGCATGCCCGGCAGATACTCCACTCCCAATGCCATCACCTTCTGATGCAGGGCCTGCATCATCCGCCCAGAGTGAATCGCCCCCTCTTCCACACAAAAAATGGCAGGATATCCCTCAAATTCTCCCACTCGAAAGGCATTTTTGAATCCGGTGTGCCGCTCAACAAGTCGATTTACCTCCTCTACGGCCTTCGCACTACGTTCAAACGTTTTAGAATCCGTAAAAATCTCTGTTCCACCACACGCTTCATAGCCAATCGCCTCATCCCCCAACTCTTCACGTAATCGTCGAAGTCCTCGAATCCGTCGGGCCACCTTTTCGCCGACCCGATCCGCCGACGAAATCTCCATATCGGCCTGCAATTCTGACACCGATCCAAAACAGGCGAATCCAGCATTACGAGTCGTCGCTCCAGAGGGAAGGGACCCTTTTTCAAGAATCAAAACCCTCTCGGATGGGTGTGCCATTTTATAATAGTATGCGATAGAGGCGCCGGTGATTCCCCCGCCAATGACAACCAAGTCAGCCGGCGCATACGTGGATGTCAATTCCCAGTAGGATGGTTTCATAGACGGATAGTGGGTATTTTACTTCTTAAGTACTTTTAGGATGAACGAGTACCCTGATATCATCTCGATCAATTGTACTAGCTCGTGACTCCAAATATACAGCAGCCTTCTCAGAATGCCATCTTACCCTTTGTCTTCGAGTGTCTCAATAGCTAAAATCGAAACTAGACCCACCAGAGATGGGTCTACTTCACTTTATTCAACTCAATTCCGACAGTTTTACCACAACCACAATGGAGCCGAGACTGAAAGTCGGCATGTGTTTTTCCAGC
>JAURMN010000068.1 GCA_030830725.1 Balneolales bacterium
GATTTGAAGTAATACCGTCAGGTACTGTATATGATCTTATTCTGGCCAATATAGACAGCGTGGTATTACGACATACTCTTCCACTACTGAAATCACTATTAAGAAGTGATGGGGAGTTAATCTTATCGGGTCTGCTTACGTCAGAAAAAGATGATTTTATTCAGCGATTTGAGCAGAATTCTCTACATCTTATCGAGCATATCACAGAAAAAGAGTGGTCTTTATTCCGATTAAGGCACTCCTAATAGGATATTCCATTTTTGCCAAGCTCAAAAAAGACCATGTCTCAGTCTCAACAGCCCAATATTCAAGAAGATAAAGCGCTGGTTCGAAGAATAAGACAAGGAGATATGCGAGCCTATGAACAATTGGTTCAAAAATACAAGGTCCCATTAACTTATCATATTCAAAAGCTAAACAAGGGTAGAGGCTTAACGGAAGATCTAGTGCAAGAAGTTTTTATTAAGGCTTTTGAAAATATCAACTCCTACAAGGATGATTATGCATTTTCTACTTGGATTTACCGAATAGCTACTAATCATACCATCGATTTTCTTCGCAAAAAAAAGATTGAAGCCGTTTCGATTCATGAGCCTATGAGTACCAAAGATGGTGAGATTGAATCCAGAGAGATACCTGATGAACAGTTTGCTACAGATGCTCCGATGCTCTCAAACCAACGTAGCGAAATTCTACATCAAGCAATCCAAAAACTGCCAGAAAAGTATCGTGAGGTAATTCGACTTCGACATATGCTTGAAATGAATTACGATGAAATTTCTCAGGAATTATCGATCCCTCTTGGAACGGTTAAGGCTCACCTGTTTAGAGCTCGAGAAATGTTATACAAGCAACTAAAAGACGCAAAAGACAGTTTCTGATTTTGGTCATAAATTGGCGTTGTCCAAAAAAACATTGCCATATTATCCCTTTTTTATGGATTCTTGAGCAAGAGTCACGTTACTTTTCATCTTTTCATACCCGCTTCTCATCAGGGGAGTACCTTTAAACGTATGCGTAAATTGATCTTTAGTCATCGTATTCCAAAAGCTAAATGATTGTGAAGTAAAAACTGATTTAGGTTTAAGATCTTGAGTATTCCCAAAACTACTCTTTCTGTTCCAAGGACACACATCTTGACAAATATCACACCCAAAAACCCATCCTTCCATCGAGTTTCGAAAGGTTTTAGGAATAGTTTCTTCGAGTTCAATGGTGAGATAGGAAATGCATTTAGTTGCGTCAATTACGGAAGGTTGGATAATGGCCTCTGTTGGGCAGGCGTCCAAACAGCGTGTACATGATCCACAATGGTCTGTTGTTAGCCCATCATACTCGAATTCGACATCCAATATAATTTCTCCTAGAAGAATCCATGAGCCATACTTCCTTGTAAGGACATTCCCGTTTTTACCCATCCAACCAATTCCTGAACGGACTGCCCAAGCTTTATCCATCACGGGTGCAGAATCTACAAAGGCTCGGGCATGAATTGCACCACTCTCTTTTTGGATGAAATCGATGAGTTGATGTAGTTTCTTTTTGAGAACTTTATGATAGTCTCGACCTCTGGCATACTTCGCGATTTTTGGCGAGTTCTCATTTTGATCGATTTCTTCATTTTCTTCGAAGTGGTAACTCACAAAAAGCGAGATCACGCTTTTAGCTCCCTCAACGAGCTTACGTGGGTCCATTCGCATATCAAAATAGTTTTCCATCCACTTCATCTCGCCATGGAATCCTTGATTCAGCCAATTCTCCAGTTTTATGGCCTCATTATCTAGAGAATCCGCCTTACTAAACGCACACCCATCAAAGCCAAGTTCATCAGCTTTTAGACGTACAAGTTTTGTGAGTCTTCTTGTATCCACTATATGATAGATAAGTCTCGCAGAATGAGAGTATCAGAATGAACAGGTAAAAAAATAGCCATACATCGTAACGATGTATGGCTAGTAGAACGCTTGCTTAAGCCGATCTTAAGTTACATATAAATAGACATAACAGATTGTCTATCATTAAGTTACTTAACATCAATTAATTCAACTTCGAAGATTAATAAATGCCCTGGTTCAATAATGCCGCCTGGACGAGGATTGTCACCATATCCTAGATCAGCAGGGATATAGAATTTGAATTTAGCGCCTTCTTTCATGTACTGAACACCTTCAGTCCAGCCTGCAATCACATTGGCAAGCGGGAATGTTGCCGTCTGTCCACGATCGTAAGAACTGTCAAACACGCGACCATCAAGAAGAGTGCCACGATAATGAACTTCTACCTGATCTTGTGCTGTTGGACTTACGCCCGTTCCTTCTACAAGCACTTCATATTGAAGACCAGACTCTGTTATAACCACTTCCGGTCTTTTTGCATTTTCATCCAAAAATGCTTGTGCAGCGGCTCTATTTTGCTCGGCTTTGGCTTGGTTCTGATCAGTGGTCATTTTTTCTAATTTCATCTGCAGGATTTGAATCGACTGCATCATATCATCTTCTGTAATCATTCCATCACTTCCAGATGCTCCCTCTTGAAAACCAGCTACAAAATTTTGATAGTCAAAGTCTGTATAACCGGCAGGCGTGAATTGCTTGCCATATAAATAACCAAGACTATAACTTAGAGAGTCTACCTCATTTTGAAGAGAGGCTTGAACGGGTTTGTTTAAGTCAGAACAGGACACAAATGTAATGCTCAAGAAGGTGGTAGCCAGAACAGAATCGCGTAGAAAAGAGTGTTTTCTCATGGTTTTTAGTATCATAATTTGAAGTGTTTCGATACGGGGACGGTTTTCGATCATCATTTTCGTATCTTCATTGCCAAATTACACACAAAACACTTGCAATAAAAACGATTGAAATTTTCAGATTTTAAATTAGCAGATTCAATTCTAGATGGTTTACGTGATCTGCAATTCGAAACACCTACTCCCATTCAGGAGAAAAGTATTCCGGCAGTTCTTGAAGGACGTGATATAATAGCAACAGCACAGACCGGAACAGGTAAGACAGGGGCGTTTGCCATTCCTGTTATCCAAAAAGTTGTAGATTCGGATCGTAAAGGAGCTAAAGCCTTGATTCTAAGTCCTACACGAGAACTTGCTCAACAAATTGATGAACAAATTTATGCCATTGGCTATCACAGCGGAGTGTCTTCGGTTACGGTAATTGGAGGGAGTGATTTTGCATCTCAGGCTAAGGCACTCAAAGGGGGAGTAGAGATTATCGTAGCTACTCCAGGTCGTTTGATGGATCAAAAAAAAGTAACGGAATTTGATTTTTCCACTATTGATATCTTTGTTCTTGACGAAGCAGATCGCATGCTCGATATGGGTTTTCTACCGGACATAAAAAAAATTATCTCCTGGCTTCCTGAAAAACGACAAAACTTACTTTTTTCGGCTACAATGCCAGATGAAATAGTAAAGCTCACAAATGCTTTTATGAAGGATCCGGTAACGGTAAATATTGCCAGATCTAAACCAAATCAAAATGTCAAGCAGTATGCTTACAGAGTATCTAGCGACCAAAAAATTCATTTGGTTCAGGAGATTCTTCATCAAATTAAATGGGAGTCCTGTGTTCTATTTACTTCTACCAAAAAAGGAACTGACGAGCTAGAGAGGCTACTGAAAAAAGAAGGGATAGCAGCGGTTAGTATTCATGGTGATCGGACTCAGGAAGAGCGAAATAAGGCACTTCAAAAGTTTGTGAATGGTGAAATATCCGTAATGGTGGCTACAGACGTATTGGCTAGAGGTATTGATATCAAAGGAATTTCAATGATCATCAATTATGATGTGCCAAATAACACCGATGATTATGTTCATCGAATTGGAAGAACTGGGCGATATGATCGGTCCGGGGTGGCGATCACATTTGCCACTAAGCGAGATGCAAATGCGCTTCGTGAGATATCATCGATCAAAGATAGTGAGATTAAAATCGTGGATATTCCTGAATCCTATCATGGAGGATCGAGTACCGTAAATTTAGGCTTAGATCCATTACTTCTTGATGAGAAAACAGCGAACATAGAACGTCCCAAGAGTTCCACGAACTCGTCAAAACCGAAAAATGAGGTCATCGAGTCTACGGATAGAACTCAAGTCAGAACGGATTATTCGATAAGCAAATCCCAGCAATCGAATTCCTTTATGCCTAAAAAGGCAGATACAATTTCCACTATAACAGAGCCTTCTCTTTCTCAAAACAAGGATAACTCAAAAAACTCCCAAAAGAACACTGCAAAACCCGTATTTATTCCAAAACAGGAAAAGCAAAAAAGTACATCTGCCGTTGAGGTTCAGATCGTGGATAAAGCACTTAAACGGGCTACTAAATTCCCTAAACCTGGTAAAGGAATTACGGGATTATTGAGAAGTTTTTTTCCTTCTTTCAATAAAAAATAAAGATTACTTACAACTTCCGTTCTTAATCATCACGAATAAGCATTAATGGCTATGTCTGATTCTTTTTTAAAACCATCAGAAACAATTGAATTAACTTCATCACAACTCACGGAATCCGCAGAGGTCGAAGAGTTAGCTAGCCAGGTCATTAAAACACATAATCTCGAATTTGGACCGGCACAAATCGGATATTTTTTGGTTTACCCGAATTTATCCAAAATGAAGGCAGCTACCTGCATCAAAGCCAACAGAGAAGTCAAATATTATTCTGGTAATGACTACCTGATAGAGATTTCAGGTGAGTTATGGGATATGCTAGACGCTGATTCCAAAAAAATGCTTCTTTATCATCAACTTTTGCACATTGAACCGGTTTTTAAAGCAAAGAACCAAGA
>JAURMN010000069.1 GCA_030830725.1 Balneolales bacterium
AAGTTCTCTTTTCTGTACGGATGCATACCCTGTTACCACAACATCGCCTAATTGTGCAAGATCGGGTGCAAGTGCAACATTAACCGTGATTAGCGATTGATTTACGGAGATTGCTTCTTCATATGTAACATATCCAATCGAGCTGACTCGAAATGTGTATTCACCATAGGGCACCCCGGTAATTTCAAAATTACCATTTAAATCTGCTGCATCACCACGAAGGATTTCCACGATAAAGGCATTCGCCTGTGGAACGGCTTCATTAGTTTCTGCATCCGTTACAACCCCACGAATGGTGGCTGTTTGCGCAAATGCAGATCCGGAAATTGCAAATAGGATCAGCAATAACGAAAAGATGTGTTTCTTCATTTTGTCCTCAGAACCAGTGTTTTAGTTTATTGATAAGAGATAGTAAAGTGAAATCATTACTAAAAGAGTGAATTCGTTTCTGTTGAGAAGAGTTATTTATGCTGAACAGCTCAATAGTGTAAAGCTTTCGTTACTTAAAGACTCTTCTCGTAGACACCTTTATATCTTTATCAGAGCTTTTCTGCCACGACTTGATCGGTTCAGAACAGCTGCGTGTGAGTGTTAAAAGATTTACAGAACGAGATTCTTCGGTCTATAAATTTTTACAATTCTTAATAAAAGAAAAATATTTAGGAAATAAAAGACCTTGAAAAAATTTTCACACTAAAAACGAAAACTTGATCGAAAAGGACTCTTCACATTCTGTTGGTCATACTGTGCCGGCCTGAACTTCCATTGCATGGCAGCGCGGATTGAAGCGCTTCGAAGATCAGTTTCAATAGACGAAGTTAATAGAGAAGTTTTAACTGGCTCAAAGAAGATAAATTCATCGATACTCACAGACTCTACCCTTCCGTTTGCACTGACATTCATCGTAAAGTCGATTCTAATTTTCCCTCTTAATGGTTCTGGTAAAAGAGTCTCGAGTTCAGGCTCAACGATTCGGATTGGTACAGCTGATCGATTGGGGTTTAACATAAGTCCACTTTCAGGTCCTGGAAAGTTTGAAATCGGTAATGAATTCAATTCCACGTCTAAAAAATGCATAAAGTCCGCCAAATCAGGAATTTCGACATCCTTTATAATAGGTTCGAGTTGGGGAATTACAGGCTTTCGAGACGCAACCGGAATAGAGGATGCCGATTGACGGGTAATTACGATAGATTCCATGAAGGCTAAATCCTCTTGAGTTGTTGAGGGTAGAAACTCGATAAACCCCCTTTGATCGACGGGCCACAATTGAATGACCATATTACATAACAAAAGGACTATGATCAGTGAGGTGAGAACCCGATGTCTGTAGCAGAGCTGACTAAAGTTGAAGTGCTTTGTCAAGATGGCCATGAGCAAGCTCCAGTTTACGTTGTGCTTCCAGCTTGTTCAACGAACGCATATGCATAAGCAGTGCAGTTTTGACATGCCCGCCTGCTTGGTTTAATAATTCAGCTGCTTGATCGTAATCGAGAGGGAGAAAATAGAGCAGGGTTCTGATCGATCGCTCACGCAACTTTTGATTTGTAGCCTGAAGATCGACCATCACATTTTCATAGACCTTGCCACTGAGCACCATTGCTCCGGTTGATATCATATTAAGAACCATTTTTTGGGCAGTGGCACTTTTTAACCGTGTACTTCCCATCACAATTTCTGGGCCCACCTGCAATGAAATCAGCAAATCAGGATCAGAAGGAACTTTCTCTTTGGAAACTGCTGTAATTAATACTGTATATGCTCCTCGTTTTTTAGCCTCCTCAATAGCCCCACTAACAAACGGTGTTCTTCCGCTGGCAGCAAGCCCACATACGATATCCAGAGGTCCTACTTCTTTAATGATGATAGCTTTCCCCCCTTCCACTTGAGAATCTTCAGCATTTTCAACCGCTTTAAACATAGCCTGATCCCCGCCTGCAATGATCCCCTGAAAAAGTTCAGGGGCAGTCCCAAATGTAGGTGGACATTCCGCTGCATCTAAAACTCCAAGTCGTCCACTGGTCCCAGCACCAACATAAAATATTCTACCCCCTTCATGAACAGATTTAGCTGCCTTTTCAATGACCTGAGAAATCTGAGGCAGAATATCAGACACGGCTTCAACTGTTTTTACATCTTCCTGATTCATTAAGGAGGCAATTTGAAGAGCCGACATGGAGTGAAGATCTGTTGAGTGAGTATTTCGTTGCTCTGTCTCCAGCTTTTGTAATTGATCAAATAACCCTTTTGGCATACTTAGGATCTGTTAAATTTCCAATTAGAAGTTAATTCTGCGCTATTAGTAGGGGTCTCCATTTCTGATACAATTCTCGTATTGCGAATATTTTTTGAAACGGAATTGCTCAATGTTGTGGTCGGAACCGCCTTTAGTAACGTTGCTGCAAGACCCGAGACTGCGGGTTCGTTATTTCTTTCTGCATATTCGCTCATTTTTTCAACAGTGTAATGATGCTGTATAAAATGAGTGTCGTAATCACCCGATTTGAAGCTTTCATGATCCATTACAAAACGGCAAAATGGAATTGTGGTTTTGCATCCTGCAATTTCATACTCGAGTAAGGCTCTCTTCATTCTATGGATTGCTTCATGACGCGTGGCACCAAACGTGCTGAGCTTTGAAATCATCGGATCGTAGTAGATAGGTACTTCTTGTCCTTCTTCAATACCCGCATCTACTCGGACATTGGGGCCTGCAGGCACTCGATGTCGGATAAGAACTCCTGTACTGGGAAGGAATTGATTCTCAGGGTCCTCTGCATAAATTCGACATTCGATGGAATGACCAAGAAGACGGATATCCTCCTGCGCAAAAGGAAGCACGTTTCCTTCCGCAACTAAAATCTGCAAGGCTACAAGATCAAGCCCTGTAACCCATTCGGTTACGGGATGTTCAACCTGAAGGCGGGTATTCATCTCCAGGAAGTAAAAATTTCGATGCTTGTCTACGAGAAATTCTATAGTACCGGCTCCACTATACTTACAAGCCCTAGCCGCTTTGACGGCGGCTTTAGCCATTTGACATCTAAGCTCGTCATCTAAAACAGAAGAGGGTGCTTCCTCAATCACTTTTTGATGTCTGCGCTGAATAGAACACTCCCGGTCATAGAGGTGCAGGATGTTTCCATGGGTATCGGCTATGATCTGAAACTCGATGTGACGTGGATTTTCCAAATACTTCTCAATGTAAACCCGATCATCACCAAAAGCACTATTCGCCTCGGATTTAGCCGCCCTTACAGAGCTCTCAAAATCGGTTTCAGAGTATACAATACGCATCCCCTTTCCCCCGCCACCTGCCGCTGCTTTGATTAGAATTGGGTATCCAATCTCCTTCGCTGTTTGAGAAGCAGCAGAGATATCGTTAAAAGCGGTTTGCGTACCAGGAGGAAATGGAACACCGGATTTGGACATCAATTCACGTGCTGCTGTCTTGTCCCCCATTACCCGTATGGCCTCTGAGGGTGGACCGATAAAAAGTAATCCAGCTTGATGACAGGATTCCGCAAAGGTGGCATTTTCACTCAAAAATCCGTATCCAGGATGAATAGCATCTGCACCTGTACGGTGAGCTGCTTCAATAAGTTTATCCGATACCAGGTAACTTTGAGTTGATGGCGAAGGTCCGATAGGTATAGACTCATCCGCCATTTGCACATGAGGTGCCCATTTATCCGCATCCGAAAAGACGGCTACGGTAGAAATCCCCAGGTCCCGGCATGTACGGATTACCCTGCAGGCAATTTCCCCGCGATTCGCAATCAGAATTTTCTTGATTTTTTTTCCCACGTGACGATGGAATTGGACAACCAGTTTAAGCTCGCTGAAGTCGATACAAAATACGTGGAAGAATACTGAATTTTTCGGCAGAAGTTAAGTGAGCGCGCTGTGAGAATACATCATAGCCATTTTGCTCAATTTTGGTCAAAATACGGCTGTAATTTTCCAAGGCCAACCAAACAGGTAGTCGACTGTCTCGGGAGAGCATATTGACACCCTGTTTTGCGGACTCATAATACTCCTGGGTCCGTTCAATTTGAAACTTCATAAAGGCAATGAATTTCTCAGACAGATTGTGCTGAAAAAGATCTGCTTCAGTTAAGTCAAATTTTTCCAGTTCGTCTTTAGCCAGATAAATTCGGTCACGATTTAGATCCTCTCCTACATCGCGCAAGATATTCGTGAGTTGCATGGCAATCCCAAGGTCGACGGCATGACTAAGTGCTTTGGATTCTTTATATCCAAAGACTTCTGATGTCATTAATCCAACTACAGAAGCCACTTTGTACGAGTAATCGTAGACCTCTTCAAAGGTCTGATACCGATTTTTCACTAGATCCATTTCCACGCCGCTGATGAGTTCAAGTGGGTAGCGAAGTGGAATTCCCGAAGAGAGCAAGGAATCTGTGATGGCAGTGAGGACGGGATCGTCCATTTGTCTACCCTCATAGGCTTCGGCTAGAGTCTCTTTGAAAGAATCGAGTTTTTCGAGTGGAGTATAGGTGTTGGATTCTTGATTTTGAAGCAAATCCTGATGATCATCTACCAAATTATCTACATAACGACAAAGCGTGTAGATCGCAAAAATGGATCGCTGTTTCTCATTGGGAAGAAAACGAGTCGCCATATAAAATGTCTTTGCATAATCTCTTGTAATACATCGGCAATGGGTATAGGCCGTTTGGAGACGGGTATCGGGCAACTCCTCGATTACAGAGCGATGAAACGACGACCGTTCATAGAGGGGGCGGACCAGATCATAAGGAGCCCTGAGAATACTGTTCATGGGTGAACGAGAACTTGGAGTTTTGGCGAAGATCGAATGAGCTATAATGGAGTTCAAACGAGTGACCGATACATCTTCAATATATAAATAAGAATCAAATACGAATCGTTCCGCACTCAATTTGTTATGCATTTGTAGTATCTTCCACTCCAGAAGTCTGTAAAACTGGCCTTCTTTTAACTTCTAACGATGAAATTTATCTTTTACATCAATCTGAAATTTCACACGTACAGTCCCTTCCTCCACCCATGAAAAGCCGAAGTAAAAAAACAACGATTTATCAGGTTGCGAAACGCGCCGGCGTGGCCATTTCCACGGTTTCACGAGTTGTAAATAAATCTCCAAATGTGTCGGAGACTACCAAATTGAAGGTGGAAAAAGCAATTGAGGAATTAAACTTTAGACCCCAGGCCAGTGCCCGATTGCTGGCAACGCAACAGCCCCAAATGCTGGCAATAGCCGTTCCGTCCTTCACGACTCCTTTCTACAACGAAATTTTAAAGGGAATCAAAGATGAAATGCGAGGTCGGGATCTGGACATCATGATTTACAATACTGGCTCTGCGAATCCAGAGAAAGCGATTGACAGTTTTTTTGATCGGGGAACAGCCGATGCAGTAATTATTCTTTCCATAGAAATGACTTCCACACTGGAAAAACAAATAGCCTCCAGTGGAATCCCAACGGTGTTAATTAAATCTCAGCACCCGTCTTTTAGTTATATAGACCTGGATGATTATAAAGGAGGATGGATCGCAGCTAAACATCTTACACAACAAGGATTTAAAAAACCGGGAATGATCCTTCCCGTTTTGGCAACAAAAGCCTCCGAAAGACGAAGAAAAGGCTTTATCGACGCTCTGTTGGATGCCGGATTGACTCCGGTCAAAGAGTTTTTTATTACGGGGGATAACACTAAACACGCCGGTTTTACAGAAGAGGCCGGATTTGAGGCTGCACAACATATTATCGAAATGCGAAATCGTGGCGAGCAGGTACCTGATGCTCTTTTTTGCTCCAATGATACGCAGGCAGTTGGAGCCTTATACGGATTTAATCAGGCAGGAATTAGCGTACCGGAAGAGATTGCCCTAATGGGGTATGACAATATCAAACTAACCCGTTATCTCGAACTCACCAAGATGAATCAGCATATGCATGAGGCCGGTGTAGAGGCCACTCGTCAGTTGATGGATATGCTGGATAATCCGGACATTAGCCCACTTCAAAAGGTGATCGAACCGGAATTGGTGGTTCGGAAATCGACTCAAAAACGGGCTAAGTGATGGAAGACATGATGAAGGCGCTTTCTCAATGCGTAACAACGACATCAGTCTCGTTCTTGGGTGAACCCTATCGAGGAAAAGTACGAGATGTTTACGCCCTTGGAGAAGAAAGATTGGGCATTATCGTCACAGATCGAATTTCAGCATTCGATTTTATTATGCGACAAGCGATTCCGTTCAAGGGACAGATCCTGAATCAACTGGCCGCATTTTCTCTCCGACATGTGGAGGATATTGTCGGTACACATCTTTTGGAAGTACCTCATCCTAATGTCACGATTGCGAAAAAATGCGACCCATTCCCGGTGGAGGTCGTAGTGAGAGGGTATTTGACT
>JAURMN010000001.1 GCA_030830725.1 Balneolales bacterium
GTAGGATAGGCAAATTCACTCAAAAGCTGAAAAAAGAGCTCGTCTCCAATCATCCCACGCAACGTGTGAAGAACCCAGGCTCCTTTATAATAAATATCCCCTCCACGCCCCGTTCCATAGACGTCTCTGGTTGTCTGAAACTCTTGTGGAACAATCTCTTGCTGAGACACAATGCGCATCCGCGTTAAACCCATCACTCGATCATACCCCTCACGCCCTTCAAGTTGCTCAGCGTACAAAGCCTGCATGTAGGTTCCAAATCCTTCATGAATCCAAAAATCGCGCCAGTCCCAGGCGGTAACCAGATTCCCCCACCACTCATGGGCCAATTCATGATGATGCAGATCGTCAAAACCAACACCCTGACCAAGCATGTTGCCATTAGAGAAGTTAGCGCCATATGCAATTAAAGTCTGGTGCTCCATTCCTAGATACGGGGAATGTGCCACTCCATATTTCTCATTTCGGAAGGGATAAGGACCCACCACCTCTTCAAAAAACCGTAAATGCTGTGCAAACTGCGGAAAGAGCCACTTCCCTTTTTCCTCATATTCCGGCAGGACCCAGAATTGAATCGGCATTGTATCGCCGGCCACGCTCACATACTCCTCGCTCATTTCAAGATAAGGCGCTGCATTCAGCGTTACCGTGTAGGAATTAATCGGATTTTTGACGCTCCAAGTCCACTTGGTAAACCCATTATCCAGCACCTCTTCAGAAGTCAGCACACCATTGGATACCGCTTTTAAATCGGACGGCATGGTAAATCTCAACGTCGCTCCACGATCCGGTTCGTCTGATGGGTGATCTTTGTTCGGCCACCAGATCCAGGCTCCATCCGTCTGACAGGCAACCCCTACCCAAGGAGCTCCAGAAGGGGTTCTCGCCCAGACAAATCCACCATCCCATGGCGCACGACGAGCCACTCGAGGGGCACCAGAATAATGAATCCGGATGGCTACTCGCTCCCCAATTTCTAAGGTTCGAGGGAATTCAATGTCCATATATTTCGACTCGGCGACAGGCCTGGTCCACTCGCGCTCCTCCAAAATACGCTCCCCATTGGCGTCATTGAGATGCATGCCCTCTCCTGGCTTTGGGTTGCGGTTATGCATCAATTCCTCAATTTTCGAGATCTCAAAACGAGGATCGAGTGCCAATCGCCAGGTATCCGTTGGACTTACAATTCGAGCGTGGGTTTCGGAAAATCCTGCCAGCGTGCTATCGGAAGGATCCACAACCAGATCCAATACATAGCGTTGCACGTCGTAGGCAGCCTGATATGGGTGAAGTGTCCCGCCAGATTCTGAACGACTTACCAGCCCCAATTCATGTTGCTGGGCTTGAGAGAAACTAAATGGAAGAATGAGTAGAATGAGTAGTACAGTGAATCGAAAATAAGTCATCATGCAAGTAATTCAGTTGGCAAGTTCAGTCAAATTCAGGCCCCGATAGAAAAGCTCCAAACGTTTTTCAGAGATTTCCCTTAATTTGCCTTTTTATCCGCAAAATTCCCACACGACAAATGGCTGAATTAAAATACCGCACCCATCACGGCATGGTGGATCTCCTTCCTGAGGAGACTCCAAAATGGCGCGCCTTAGAAGAAATCATACACAATACAGCCCGCCTCTATCATTTCGAGGAGATTCGCACCCCGATCATGGAGCAAACTGAATTGATTGTGAGAGGAATTGGAGCGCTTAGTGATATTGTCACCAAAGAGATATTTGCCTTTGAAAAGGGTGATGATCACTACATTTTGCGCCCGGAATGTACGGCGCCGGTAGTGAGATCTTTTATTGAACACCACCTGGATCAGCGCGGGGGCACCCAAAAACTTTATTATATCGGCCCCATGTTTCGTGCGGAGCGACCACAGAAAGGTCGTCAACGCCAGTTTCATCAATTTGGCCTGGAGCTGTTGGGATCGGACTCACCTCTGGCAGACGCCGAAACAATTCGATTTATGATCGATGTGGTCAATCGAATTGGGGTCCGAAACACCACACTAAAACTAAATTCCGTTGGGGATCCTGAGAGTCGTGCCCGCTACAAAGAGATTTTACAAGAAACACTAAAACCTCATTTGAGTAAGCTTAGCGAACTTTCTCAAGTTCGTTTCGAAAAAAATCCGATGCGAATACTCGATTCAAAAGAGGAGGAAGATCAACCCTTCATTGAGATGTGCCCCTCCATTTTAGATTATCTGAATGATGAAACGGCCGCTCATTTTGAGCAGGTAAAAGGGTATTTAGACGCTTCGGGAATTGCGTATGAAATCACTCCGCGTCTAGTGAGAGGAATGGATTACTACACACGCACCGCTTTTGAACTCACCAGCCCCGATTTGGGCTCTCAAGATGCATTGGCCGGTGGAGGGCGATATGATTTGCTGGTTGAGGAATTAGGTGGACCGGCAACTCCGGCTGTGGGATTTGCGGCTGGAATGGAGCGATTGCTCCTAGCTGCTGAAGAACTGGGAATCAACCTCGGAGAAACTCCAACACCGCACGTTTATATCGTAACCCGTGGGGAAGCGGCGGTACAATGGGCCTCGAAAGCCCTCTCTGAACTCCGCAAAAAAAACGTCAGCGTCACAACCGATTATCAGGCTCGATCCATCAAAGCCCAGATGAAAGAGGCTAATCGCGTTCAGGCAACCTATGCCATCATCGTTGGCGATTCTGAACTGGAAGAAGGGTTATTCACCTTGCGAAACATGCATGACAGTTCGGAAAGCAAAGTCAGCTTGGAAGAGATTTTTAAAAGGTTGACAAACTAAACTTGTGAGTTAGGCTATTCACTTAGGCTCAATGCATGCCAAATCGCATCAAGCTAATAGGATGCACCAAACTTACTGTAGATATTGCGCCCGAAGCTCCTCGATATCTTTCGCATTTCCAATAATGGAGAGCTCGTCTCCCTCCTGTAGTATCGAATTCCCATGCGGAATTCGTACCTCTCCGGCTCGACGAATCACAGCGACGAGTGACTCGCCAGGAAGA
>JAURMN010000070.1 GCA_030830725.1 Balneolales bacterium
ATGAATGTACTAAAAGATTTTTGAAAAATTTGGGTTAAATGGCTCTTTTATTACTTTAAAGGCTACGAAAATTCAATATATTAACAGACTTAACTACAATTGCTAATCTGATACTCATATGACAAAAGCCGATATTGTGGATGTGATTTCCTCCAGCACAGGTCTATCTAAAGTCGAAACGGAATCCGTAGTGAAGGGTTTCTTAGATACAGTTATTGATGCACTTAAGAGAGGGGAAACCATCGAACTGCGTGGTTTTGGAACATTTAAAGTCGTTCAAAGAGCAGCAAGAGTGGCTCGAAATCCTCGTTCAAATGTGGAAGTACATGTTCCGGAACAAAAAGTACCGGTTTTAAAAATATCGAAAGAAGTCCGTCATATTGTTGCGGAATCTTGAATTTCCTTTAGCTTTTTCATGGCTCTTGATTTTAGATTTTTAAAGTTCTCTTCATTCATTTCCCCGCTTGTGAATTGAAGGTGGATCCAGATGATGTAGGTAGCGATAACATCTTCAAGGCAATAATGTTCGATTTCTTTTAGTTTATTTTCCTCAAAAAGTCTCAGTACCTGATTTCCTTCTGCCGTCTGTTTGAAGGGTATTCCAATCAAATATCCCAGCTGTTTTAATTTAGGATAATTGCTTGCTCCATAATTGCTGAATTCATCCATCAGGTCAATATTCTCCTGACTATACCGATATCGGATGTCCCGATGGTGAAGTCTTCTTGGCATTGAAATGCCATGCTTCATGCTTCGATAGGTCAGAACCGGAAGATCAAAGCTTTTTCCATTATGATGAATAAGACCAAAATCTTTATAGGTTAGCAACGTATCAAAAAGTTGTCTTAGTCCTTCCGCCTCATTTTCTCCTGACCAAGAAGCCTGTTGTACAGGATTTCCGGCAGAATCAATCCATAGTCCAACCCAAGAAACAATACGGTGTAGCATGGGAGGCAAGAAATCCGTTTTTCCGTTATTTATCTCTTGTACGGCTTTTTCTCTTAAAATCTCGGGTGAGCTGTCAGTGTCCTGCAGAATATCGCGAAGTAGCTCGATATCCGGTATTGTCTCTAAATCAAAAACGAATTTCATGCGTAAGGTTAAGATCGTTTCTTATGAATCAGTTCGAGATCTCTCCGGCAATTGAAGTTGAGAAATATTCTCTGAATTTATCTTTTCCCTTAGGACGAGCCAAAAGAAACATAGACTTTGTAACAGCGGCCTCAATGGTCATATCTCGCGCCGAAATAACCCCCAATTTATGAGCCAACTGTCCGCTTTCATAATTGGATAGATCGACGGAATCAAAAGGTGCCTGAGAGGTGATAATCACAAGGATGTTCCGCTTAGAGGCCTCCTCTAAAAAGGGTAGAATTGACGTTTGGCTTTTGGTGGGAAAATTTCCGCTTCCAAAGGCTTCTAAAACAATCACTTCGGTTTTATGAAAAGGCACACTCATCAAGAGATCTGAAGAGAGTCCAGGAAACAATTTCAGTACAAAAACTCGATCGGAAAAAAGAGAATACTTCGGATCGCGAGTGTCAGTAGAGAGACTATTTGGTGCAGGATTATGAGATTTTAAAAGTAGGTCTTCATTGATCTCCATATGCAACCCAATCTTGATCAACGGCGGGAAATTTGGGGATTCAAAAGCATTAAAATCACTGATACTCATTTTGGATGTACGATTCCCTCTAAATACAGTATCGTGAAAACAAATGGCAACCTCCGGAATGGGTAAAGTTGAGACTTCAACTGCATTTACAAGATTCCGTTTTGCGTCGCTGCGAAGCATGCTCATTGGGACTTGGCTACCGGTCAGGATAACAGGTTTATCCAATCCAAGTAGACTGTAAGACAAAGCCGAGGCTGTATAAGCCATGGTATCTGTCCCATGAAGGATCACAAATCCGTCAAAATGGTCTTGCTGCTTTCGAATATGATAGGTTAGGGCCTCCCAATGAGCAGGAGTGATATCCGAGCTATCCTCTAGAAAAAGCTGATCAGGATGAATATGAGCGATCGTTTTAAGCTCGGGTATTTCCTTATAAAGGGTTTGCGTCCATCGATCCGAATCAAGAATGGTCTTCCCTTCAGACCTACTCATGGCTATTGTGCCACCTGTCTGAATAAGATTAATCTTCTTCATGAGTTAAACAGGCGGCTTTCCTAAAAGGGAGGATTGAAGATTTAGCTACGTGATGCAATAGATCCTCTGAGTACTTCAGCTTGAGTTACCTGAAGGCTCTGAGGGTATTTAGAAAGGATTTGATCAACCAGTTCTGAAGCATTTTTCAACTCACCAGCTCTTTCCCAGGCCAGCGCTGCTTCCAACAAAAGTTCCGGAGTTGTCACTGCATTTTGATTCCATTCAGCAGCGCGCACAAAGATCTCGGCAGCATTTTTAAAATTACCCAGTTCAGTCAAAATCTCACCCTGAAGAGTTAAAGCACCAACGCCCAATATTCCATCTGGTTGGTCATATTTTTGAATATGAGAAGCTGCATCTTCAAAATTTTGAAGTTCAAAATGAGCGATAGCAGCGTAATAATGGGCCAAATTACCGGCGTCAGTAGATGCGTAACGATCGCTGATTTGTGTAAATCCTATGGTGAAATCACCCTCAACTCCATAAAGTGAACCACTATAATCACCCGAGGCTAAATATTGCTCTGCGATACCCAATAATATTTGTGCTTCATTTTCCTGACTATTACTCCAAAAAGCGTATCCGATAATTCCGCCAAGGGTCAGTATTACGCCTACAGCAGCTCCCACTATTTTCTGTTTATTCTCATGGTAATAAAATAAGGCTTTTGCTGAGGCATCGATTAGAAGATCGTCGTTTTGAACGTCGTTTGAAGATGTCATAAAAAAATAAATAAATGAA
>JAURMN010000071.1 GCA_030830725.1 Balneolales bacterium
ATATTAAATCTCCTGCAATTCCGTTACATTTCGGAGATAGAAAACATTCACTTAACCATAAAATATCATGGTTTGGACACTAATTTCCATGTTTTCAGTCTGGTGGGTTTTCCCAGTCAACACGACCGATGCACTCTTTGCGTCCGACGTGGCTACAAACCCATCCACTGAAATAGTCATCATCACTCAACCAGACGAAGTATCTACCACAATGATTCACACCGATCCGGAGAATCCCTTTTTTAAAGAAAGTTCGCTTCCCCTTCAGGCACCTGATTTTGCGAAAATCAAGCCTGAACATTATATGCCTGCATTCGAAGAGGGCATGAAGCGTCAATTGGCCGAAGGACATGAAATTACCAATAACTCTGAGGCCCCAACTTTCGAAAACACAATTGTCGCCATGGAGCGGACTGGTGATATGCTTACTCGTGTAGGCAGGGTCTTTTCCAATATGACCTCGTCGAATACGAATCCGGAGCTTCAGGCCATTCAAACCGAATTAGCTCCTAAAATGGCAGCGCATTCAGATAATATCTATCTAAATGCGAATCTCTTTGGCCGTATTCAAACTCTAAAAGATCAACAGTCTGGTCTTGGTCTCACAACCGAACAATCGAAACTTCTTGACGATACGTACAAATCATTCGTCCGCGCCGGTGCTAAACTCACCGAAGCTCAAAAAGAACGCATCCGCGAAATCAATTCTGAGATTTCGAGCGCAACAACGGAGTTTCAGAAAAACTTGTTGCAAGCTGGTCGTGAAGCTGCAGTACTGGTAGAAACTGCCGAGGAGTTAACCGGATTTTCCGAGGCCGATATTTCAGCTGCTGCTGCGTTAGCAGCCTCTCGTGGATATGAAGGAAAATTCATGATTCCAATCACGAACACAACACGTCAATCTGCGTTAGTCAAATTGGATAATCGCGACGTTCGTCAACGAGTTTGGGAGGCCTCAGCCAATAGAGCAACTGGGCTAAATGGTGGCGTTGATAATCGACCACTCGTCTTGAAACTTGCCCGCTTGCGTGCAGAAAAAGCCGCTTTACTTGGGTATGAGAGCTGGGCCGCCTATGCACTCGAACCTCAAATGGCGGGAACCCCGGAAGCAGCTTCTACCATGCTTCAAAATCTCGCTTCTTCTGTAGTGCTAAATACAGAAGCCGAGGCCGAAGCCATTCGTGGTCAAATTGCCAAAGAGGGGCAAAATCACGACCTCAAACCGTGGGATTGGGAATATTATGCTGAAAAAGTGCGGCAGGCTCAATATGATCTGGACGAAGATCTGCTCAAGCCGTACTTCGAGTTCGAAAATGTATTGCAGAATGGTGTTTATCACACGATGAATCTTCTGTTTGGAGTGACCTTCGAAGAGCGATTTGATATTCCGGTCTACGCGGAAGGAGTTCGCGTATTCGATGTGTACGATGCGGACGGGTCATTGGTAGGTCTTTTCTATGCAGATTATTTCACACGCGATTCAAAACGTGGCGGTGCTTGGATGAGCTCGTTTGTGAGTCAGTCCGGATTGCTCAATCAGAAACCGGTGATTCTGAATAACATGAACATACCAGTACCGGCTGAAGGCGAGCCTAGTTTGGTTAGTTATGATAATGTGTCGACCATGTTCCACGAAATGGGTCATGCCGTACACGGACTTTTCTCTGATGTGACCTATCCATCGATTGCTGGAACATCTGTGCCACGTGACTTTGTGGAGTATCCATCCACATTCCAAGAGGACTGGTCACTTCACCCTGACATTTTAGCCAACTACGCCAAGCATTATCAAACCGGTGAACCAATTCCAGCCGATCTACTCGAGCGCTTGATCGCTGCAAAGGGGTTCAATCAAGGGTTTGATACACAAGAATATCTGGCTGCTTCCCTGTTAGATATGGAATGGCATTCCTTGAGTGCAGATGAAATCCCATCCAATGTGGAAGATGTTACCGCGTTTGAAAAGGCCGCTCTTGCGAAATATGGATTGGATGTGGAAGCAATTCCTCCACGATACAAATCACAATACTTTGCGCATATCTTTTCGGGAGGCTATTCCGCAAGTTATTACGCCTACATCTGGAGTGAGGTCCTAGCCGCCGATGCCTTTGAATACATCAACCAAAATGGCGGACCGACTCTCGAGAATGGAACTAAATTCCGGGATGAGATTCTTTCTCGCGGAGGAAGTGAGGAGCCGATGAAGCTCTACATCAACTACCGTGGACAAGAACCAACTCCAGATGCACTGTTGCGTCGTCGCGGATTGACTCCAGTCACAGAAGGCGTGCAATAAGTAATTCTGAAAATTTCTGATGAATTTTAAAAGGGTCGGACCCATCATCCGGCCCTTTTTTTATACTTCCACTTATCGTGTTTTCGGCAAATATAAATCTGTGTAGTTGCAGCTAATGAAGCCTGATCTATAAGCCGCGCTCTAACCCTCTTTCAGTAAATCGCCAGGTTTCGATTTCCGGGTTTAGCTCTCTTTCTTTCCATTCTAATGTGGTTTGTGAGCCTCTTTCAATATCCTGCATCGTCATTTTTCCAGGACTCCATAGATCTGCTGTAAGGTTAGTAAAATTTTCCGAGGTCAACCTCCGAACTTCCTCGCCCTCCGAATTCAAGTACACAATACGGTGAATTGCATAGGTTTCTTTATCTACAAAAAAACGAAGCCGTTGAAATCGATCTTCAGCTGAGGGCTCCTTTTTTTCGGCTTTAATTACCCAAAAGGTTCGGTCTTCCAACTCCAAAAAACGATAATCATCCGATTGTTGTGATGAGAAATCCTCGTACGTAAAATCACTACCCATAAACGAATCA
>JAURMN010000013.1 GCA_030830725.1 Balneolales bacterium
GATCACAGTCGAAACACGTCACGCCGATCCAGCAGAAAAAGGTTGGAAATGGGTCTCCGACGGGAAAGGCACCTACTCCATTACTGAAACTGATCGCACTACGAGAGGCACTAAAATCTCCTTCACGCTCAAAGGAGAGCATAAGGAATTCGCTCAGGAATATCGCATCAAACAACTGATTCGCAAATATTCCAATTTCGTGGACTATCCGATCGAGGTAAACGGTGAATCTGTGAACTCAAAAGGAGCAATTTGGCACAAATCGAAGAGCGATGTCACAGATGAAGAGCGTAAAGAATTCTACCAATTCATATCCAATGATTACAATGAACCGTTAGGTCATCTCCATTTGGATCTTGAAGGCCGTGTAAATTTCAAAGCGTTACTCTTCATCCCCAAAAAAGCTAAACGTGACTTTTATCGAAATGCGGAATTTTCCTCCCTGCATTTATACTCCAATAAAGTGTTTGTTCAGGATGACTGTAAAGATCTACTTCCGGAGTATCTACGATTTGTGGAAGGAGTAGTGGATAGCCAGGATCTGCCATTGAATGTCTCACGCGAGGTCACACAGCACTCTCCTGCGATGTCCAAAATTCGGGAGGTATTAGTAAATAAATTACTCGGGCAGATTGAAAAGTGGGCAGACAAAGAATCCGAGACCTTCAAGACCTTCTATAATGAGTTTGGACCACTTTTCAAATCGGGATTGAATAGTGACTTTACAAATCGTGATCGACTTATCGAGCTGCTTCGCTTTCATTCGAGTTGGTCGGGTAATGAACCATCCGAAAGCGAGAAATTAGAAAATCCTGAGTGGATCTCTCTTAAATCGTATTCGGAACGAATGCCGGAGACTCAAAAAGAGATCTATTATCTCTCCGGCAACAATTTGAGCGAACTTCAACACGATTCCAGACTCGAATACTTTACTAAAAAAGGAATCGAAGTTCTGTTACTAGACGATCCTGTAGACGCATTTGTGGTCCCAGCTATCGGCTCCTATCAGGAAAAACCTCTAAAGAGCATCGAAGCTTCTGATTTAGATCTTCCAGAAGACAAGGAGGCCGAAACCGAAGAAAAACTCACCGAAAACGAGTTAAAAGCTCTGATCGAGATCTTCAAAAAACATGGTGGAGATCGCTTAGAAGATGTTGTGGCATCTAAGCGCCTAGTGGATTCTGCTATTACCCTCACCGTTGGGAAGTCAGGTCTAGATTCGCAAATGGAACGGATGATGAAGATGATGGATCCCGGAATGGATACTCCAAACAAGCGAGTATTGGAAATTAATCCTTCTCATCCACTGATCCGAAATCTAAGCGGACAGTTAGCAGAAGGGAAAACAGAATGGGTGGAGCTTATTACCCGTCAATTATATGAAGGTGCTCTTCTACTGCAAGGAGATTTGAAGTCACCCGGAGAATTCGTGAAGCGGATGACCAAAATGATGGAAGAGGCTACACAAGGGTAACCTCTTCTCTTTTTGAACGTTCTCTTTTCGAATTACTTCACGAAAAGCATCTCGCGATAAACCGGTAGTGGCCAGAGATCATCCGCCACATAGCGCTCGAGGAAATCGACTGCATCACGAACCGCATTCATAGCAGGTATCACATTCTCCTGCATGTACTTGGCGTGCTTCAAAACACTTTCATTATGAGATTTTTCCTGAACTTTTTTCAATTTTGCCAATGCATCTGAAAGACGATTTAGAGCATCATTGACGGTTTTTAGCATATCGATAGCACCGGAGGCATCAAGTCCTAAATCTTTGACTTCTTCTGCCGTATCCGCCAGTTGTTTCAAATATCTGACAGCCGCTGGATAAACCATGGTCTTGGCAATTGACTCGGTGGTATCCACCTCAATGGTAATCGTCTTAGTATATTGCTCCGCAAGGATCTCCAGACGTGAATGCACCTCACGTTCATTTAAGACTTTGTACTTATCAAAGAGCTTGATATTCTTTTTATCCGTGATCTTTGGGAGAGCTTCCGGAGTTGTTTTCAAGTTCAGCAAACCTCGTTTGGCTGCTTCCACCTGCCATTCTTCAGAGTAACCATCACCATTGAAAATAATCGGATTAATTTCCTTGAATGTGTCACGTAGGAGCGCTGCAAGCGCATCATTCATGGATTGCTTTTTGAGAGCGGGCTCGAGTTTGTCACACAATTCATCAATGGCTTCAGTCACAGTTGTATTCAACACAACAACCGGGAAGCTCACAGATTGACTCGAACCAACGGCTCTAAATTCGAATTTATTACCTGTAAAGGCGAATGGTGACGTTCGGTTACGATCTCCGGCATGTTTCGGTAATTCAGGTAATACCGGAGTACCTAAGCCCAATAGTCCGCCCTTCATAGATTTTTTCAAGCCGCCGTTAAGCAGTTGATTAACCACATCTTCCAACTGCTCTCCGATATAGGCAGAAATAATCGCCGGTGGAGCTTCATTAGCCCCCAGTCTGTGATCGTTGGCCGCCGTAGCAATTGAGGCACGGTACAGATCTTGATGCTTAAACAAAGCCTTCAACACAGCCGCAAAGAAAAAGAGGAACTGCATGTTATCATGCGGATTATCACCAGGCTCAAGAAGATTCATACCAAAATCGGTAGCCATGGACCAGTTGGTATGTTTACCACTTCCATTCAGTCCATCAAACGGTTTTTCATGAAGAATACACTCCATACCGTACTTCTTGGCTACTCGCTTAAGTGTAATCATCGTTTGCTGCTGATGATCTGCGGCTACATTACAGTTTTCGTAAATCGGAGCAATCTCATATTGACTTGGCGCCACCTCATTATGGCGCGTTTTGACCGGAATTCCAAGACGATAGAGTTCACGTTCAACTTCCAGCATAAAACTCAGTACACGATCGGAAATTGAACCAAAGTAATGATCTTCTAACTCTTGCCCACGAGGAGGTTTTGCTCCTACAAGGGTTCGCCCAGATGTCATCAGATCGGGTCTTCTATAATAAAATTCTTGATCGATCAGGAAATACTCCTGCTCACATCCAATCGTCGAGATTACACGATTGGTTTCCACACCAAAAAGTTTCAGGGCTCTTTTCGCCTGTTTATTCAACGCATCCATCGAGCGAAGAACCGGGGTTTTATGATCCAAAGCCTCACCTTTCCAAGAGGCAAAGGCAGTAGGGATACAGAGATAAGATCCATTTTGATTCTCAATAATAAAAGCAGGCGAAGTTGGATCCCATGCGGTATATCCTCTTGCTTCAAATGTCGCTCTGAGTCCACCACTTGGAAATGAAGACGCATCGGGTTCACCCTGAATTAAGTCCTTCCCTGAAAATTCAGATATTGCCCCGCCTCCTTGATTTGGTGTTATAAAGGAGTCATGTTTCTCAGCTGTACTACCGGTTAGCGGTTGAAACCAGTGAGTGTAGTGGGAAGCACCCTTTTCTGTTGCCCAGTCTTTCATGGCGATCGCAACAGCATCCGCACCATCAAGATCCAGTTGCTCACCGCTCACAATCGTTTTTTCTAATGCTTTCCAGGCAGCCTTCGGCATTCTGGCCTTTAGTTCATCAAGCGTGAGAGTGTTTTCTCCAAAAATTTCTGTGACATGCATTGTTGGTTTGGAAGAGGAGCCATTTTGATTGCTATTCCAGCTTTTTGCAGCAGCTAATGTGTCGTATCGGCGAGTCGATTGATTCATCAGGTAGAGAAGTTTAAAAGTTTGAAGAGGATGTCAATATGGAGGTGGTTCACAGGATGTTTGTTGGGAATCGAAAATAGAAAACCCGAAAGCACCACATGAGAGACAAGATAAGGTGCTATTCCCTATGTACAAACTAATTTTTAGGATTTTTAGTAAAAGTAATTAACATATTAAGTTAATTATCCACATATATTTATTTTTTTAAGTTATTACACACATGGAAGCGCTTCGCGCATCGGAAATCCCGATAGAATTGTGGAGATAACTAATTTATTAAGGCTTATCTCGCTATTTTACACCTTTTTGCCCACTCAATTGAGTGTAAAAAACCATATTTTCCACAAATGAATTTTTTAAGATCCACCCGCCACTGGCTCGAGGCCGCTCGACCTCAAACACTTCCGGCTGCCATCACACCGGTCATCACCGGTGCTGCCATCGCTTGGTATTTAGGTGCTTTTTCCTGGTTCCCCGTGGGGATTGCCCTGCTTTCTGGCAGCTTGATACAGATTGGCACGAATTTCGCGAACGATTATTATGACTTTAAAAAGGGGGCTGATTCTAAAGATCGTATCGGTTTTGCGCGCCCCACATCTACCGGAGCGATCTCGGAAAAACAAATGTATACGGCAACTTGGATAGCGATGAGCCTTGCCTTTTTAACAGGACTTGTCTTGGTTTCGATTGGAGGGTGGATCATTCTGTGGATTGGACTTCTCTCGTTATTATTTGGAATTCTTTACACGGGCGGACCTTTTCCACTTGCGTATAATGGCCTAGGTGACCTCTTCGTGTTTCTCTTTTTTGGCATCATTGCCGTTTCCGCCACCGTTTACCTTCAGACGTTGGAATGGATTCCTCTCTCATTTGTGATCGCTACAGGAATAGGAACCGTTTGTATCAATATCCTGGTGGTAAATAATCTTCGAGATATTCACCAGGATAAGCAGGTCCATAAACGAACTCTTGGGGTATTACTAGGCGAAAAATTTTTAAAGGCAGAATATAGCCTGATGCTACTCATCGCTATCATAATACCCGTGGTGACGCGAATCGTCTGGGTTCCATCTAACTGGATTCTTTTGCCTCTTTTATCCGGAGTTGTGGCTTTTTTTCCCCTTCGAACCGTCTGGACGCATTCAGAAAAATCGGTATTGAATCAAACGTTAAAACAAACAGCAGGGGTTATGCTGTTGTACGGTCTTCTTTTTTCGGCAGGCCTTTTACTCGCCAGACCTTGAACTCAAGCCTATTTGATGTTGGATATTTTTTTTTATCGGATCCCCTTTTCCAATCCGTATCGAACAAGCTCACTCGATCTTACGGAAAGAACCGGTTGGATTTTTAAATATCAGCGGGAAGGAATCACCAGCTTGGCGGAGTATGCTCCACTCCCTGGATTTGGGAAACCCGATGAAGCGGGTATCTTGAATTTTCGAGATCCTAAACGTCTTCAGGATTTTGCTAATCGATCTACTGAACTATTATCCTATCCGCTGCCTGATATTAAAGAAGCCCTTGATCGCGAATATGACTCCCCTGGCCTTGCCTTTGCGCTTTCTTCATTGGCCGTTCAGCACTATGTTAAGTCCAGCCAAATAACAGACACGGAGCTTCTCTTAGGATCTAGTCGAGTCGACAATTCGTCGAAACTGGCCATTAACGATCTCTGGTCGATCCCTTCTACCTTTCCTGGAACAGAGGAGGAAAACATGTGGATGCACGAATGCCTGACTCGTGCAGTGAATCAGGATCTTCGCGATATTAAGTTAAAATGTGACAATGACCTGGATCGGTTAAAGAGAGTGGCTGGATTCCTAACGCATTGGAACAGAACTACAGGCCGATTGAACACCGAGTTTTGTGTGAAAATCAAGGCCGACTTTAATCGGAGTTTATCCTGGGATGACTTAAAATCGATCGATGAACAACTTTCACAAGAGGAGAAACAAGTCGTCGCGTATCTCGAAGATCCCGTAGACATTACCAATTTATCTGATTTGGAAAAGCTCAGAGTGAGTACGTCCATCCCAATCGGACTGGACGAAACGTTACTTTCTTTGATAGACCAAATCCCTTACGACGAACTCTGTCCGATTTTGAAGGAGAGCAAGATCGAGGTGTTGGTTGTGAAACCACCCCTATTCGGTTCGGTTTTTTCATTGGTTAATTTGTGGCAAACCTTTGCAGAAGATGAAACGGACCTGGTCTTCAGCTCTCTGCTGGAAAGCAGTGTAGGCCGTGCGATCACGGTCCGTCTCGCTGAATTACTCGGGTCCAAAAGGCACTCTCACGGACTTTGGACAGGTTCTTTGTTTACCCAAGATATTGGAGAAGATCCCATACACCGAAACCGAAGCGCTCAGGATCGTCAGAATAAAAAAGAGTCATTCTCGAAAAAGTCATTCTCGAAAGAGAAACAGCACCTCTGGGTCGATCCAAGCCAAGTTTACACTGGACACCCCCTGCTCAATCTTGTTTTTCAGGCTGGTTAATCATTTGAAATGAACCGATTTCATTCCACTATGGACTCCACTCTGCTGACGAAGATCACCCATCCGGATGCTCCCTTCCTGATCACAAAAGAGCAGGTGTTCACCTATGCAGATCTTCTCAACTATACAGAGGATCTCGCGGGTCGGATAGCAGAGAATAAACGTCCAATTCCTCTTGTAGTTCCTGAGGTTACCACTGAAGATGTCTTCACTGTCGCTGGATATTTTTTACTAGGAATTCCAGTTCTGATTGCTTCCCAATCTGGGTATGCTGAACCTTTAGAATTCAAGGATTTAGCGGAGGATACTTCTTCATCCGAAAATCAGATTGTATCCTGGCTCTTTACAAGCGGCACCACGGCTCATGCCAAATGCGTACCGATCAGAATGAGGCAAATTCAAGCAGCATCAAGGGCTGCAAAAGAACGATTTGCGCCGGAAAAAGGAAAAGCCTGGCTGTTAACCTTACCTCTGTATCACGTCGGAGGGCTGTCCATTTTGTATCGCTCTATCCTGTGGCAAACAGCCGTTTATTTGCCTCCAACGAGGGAGATTCCTGTGATTGCTGAGCTTTTGGAGAATGAAACACGTATTCAAACGGCCTCTTTGGTTTATACACAATGGAAACGCCTTTCAGATGCCGGAATTACTCCTCACAAGAAAATGAAAGCCATCTTACTCGGAGGTGGCCCCATTCCGGATAGTTTTATCCAAAAACTAAAGACCGCCTCTCCATCAGGCAAGGACTCTGAGAAAACGATCCCCCCACTTTATAATAGCTATGGCATGACGGAGACCTTTGCCATGATCGCCTGTCGAGATTTGCAAAAAACAGATACTCTTGGAAATGTTGGATTTCTGATGGCCCAGAATCAGATTCGGGTTAATCAACACGATGAGATCGAACTTAAAGGCCCTCAGGTTTTTGGTGGATATGCATCCCTTCATAATTCGGCCGAAAACTTCGACACAACTCAAACACTCTCCTCGTTTACCGGCGATGGCTGGTTTCGAACAGGCGACGTTGGCAGACTCGAACATGACGGGAGTTTGACCGTCCTGAGTCGGAGAGTGGATCGGATTGTGAGCGGTGGGAAGAATATTACCCCCTATGAAACGGAGTCGGCATTGCTTGAGTTGCCCTACATCAAAGAGGCCGCTGTTACCGGTTTAGAGGACCCGGAGTGGGGTGAAATTGTAGTCGCACTAGTGGTGGTGAATTCTCATGCAGATCCGGATATTCATGAGCTGACCGAATCTATTCGAGCAGATTTGCGCTCCAAACTCGAGCCTTCCTCTTTACCAAAACGAATATTTCCAGTTAAAGAGCTCACCAAAACCGCCCTCGGGAAAATCAGACGAGATGAGCTTCGATACATTGCCGCAGACCTGGCTGGGCTTACTCCTCTGGATAAATAGATTTTTTAGCTGCCAGAAGCGTGTTTTTCATTAACATGGCTACCGTCATGGGCCCTACCCCTCCCGGTACAGGCGTAATCCAGCTCGCTTTCTTTTCTACACTTTCAAAGTGAACATCCCCAACCAGCTTATACCCTTTTTCGGAGGTCTCATCAGCCACGCGAGTCATTCCTACGTCGATAATCACAACGCCTTCTTTGACCATTTCTCCACGGATAAGCTCCGGTGAACCGGCGGCAACTACCAAAATATCTGCGGTAATGGTATAGGCGGTGAGATCTTTGGTGTATTTATGGCAAATCGTTGTTGTTGCCTTCCCAGTAGAATTTTCTCTAGAAAACATAATGGCCGTCGGTGATCCAACGATATTGCTGGCCCCCACAACCACAGCATGTTTCCCTTTTACCGGAAGGCTGTAATAGCGTAACAACTCAAAGATTCCGGCGGGAGTACAGGAGCGAAATGTAGGTTGATCAATTGCCAATCGGCCCACATTCATCGGATGAAATCCATCCACATCTTTTCGATAATCAATACTTTCGATTACATCCAGTGCAGATAAATGTGCAGGCAAGGGTAGTTGAACCAAAATCCCATCTATTTCAGGGTTTTCATTCATGCCTCGAATAAGTGCCTTTAACTCTTTTGCAGAAATAGTATCCTGTAAATGCGTCGTGTGAGTCTGAATTCCAACATCATGACAGGCTCGGGTCTTCGCTCCAATGTAGACCGTAGATGCAGGATCCGCACCTACCTGGATTACTTCCAGAAAGGGCGGGCGATTTCCGGCTGCTGTCCAGCTGTTCACATCTTCTCTGACTTCATTTCGGACTATGGAAGAGACAAGACTGCCATCAATGAGTTTTGCATTCATCATGAGTGATTTCCTTGGTGTTTATCCTCTATTTAACGGCAGGCTATACTGATTGATTTTTGCGTAGAGAGCCGATCGAGTCATTCCCAGTTCTCTGGCAGTCAACGCAACATTCCACTGATGCTGGTAAAGTTTCGTCTCCAAAAACCAAGCCTCAGATTGAGTTTTAAACTCCCTTAAGGTAGCACTCTTCTTTAAAAAATCCTGAATAGAATCAGCTAACTCCATAACTTTAAAATTCACACCCCATATATAGTGCTCGTCCGGTTCTATGTGGCTGCTCACATGTGCTTTTGTGATTTGAGGACCTTCGGTTAATAACGCCAATCTCTCAACCACATTTTGGAGCTGACGAACATTCCCGGGCCAATCCAAGCACTGTAAAGCATGTAAGGCACCTTTAGTAAAGGAGCAGGAATCGACCTCGTGCGTATCTATGAGTTTATGAAGATACACTTCCGCCAATTGTGGGATGTCTTCTCTTCGTTCAGATAGTGCAGGTAAGTGAAGTATGATTATGGCCAGCCGATAATATAAATCGTGACGAAAAGTTTTTTTGTTTACAGCTTGAAGAAGATGCTGATTTGTGGCTGATACAACTCGGGCTTTAAAGGGTACAGGTTTTGTGCCACCGACCCTATAAAAATAATTCTCCTGTAAAGCGCGAAGTAATTTAGCCTGGGCACGGAGAGACAAATCGCCTACTTCATCCAAGAACAGTGTTCCAGATTCGGCCTGCTCGAATCGACCTACTTTGCGCTCCAAAGCTCCGGTAAACGCCCCTTTTTCATGCCCAAAAAGTTCACTTTCAATTAACTCTGTAGGGATTGCTGCACAATTCACAGCCACAAAAGGTTGATCAGATCGGGTACTCTGTCGATGAATCCATTGCGCTGCCAATTCTTTACCAGTACCACTTTCACCCAGAATTAGAACCCTACTTTTACTATTCGCTACTTTTTGAATCGAGGCAACAAAATTCTTAATTACCTGGCTTTCACCCATAAATTCGGGAAGTTCCGGGTTAGTTCTCTCTAAATTCAGGGCGTTATAGGGATGGAAATTTGATTGGATTAATTCGTTTCTGTCCCTTACAAGTGTAGGCTGTTTCTTTTCGTAGCTTGAATGGGTTTTAGGGGAGTTGATCATATAAATATTCAATCAGCTCATTATGAAGCTGATCGATCTCTCTTACTTTGACAATAAAGTTGTTCGATGCAAGAGTAACCGCATATTCGTTTCCACTTTTGGCCTTTAGAAACCCACTCAAGGTCCGCACTCCGGAGATGTATCCTGTTTTTCCTTTAAACATCCCGGCCATTCCATTGTCGGAAAATCGTCTCTTCAAGGTGCCGTTTTCACCATTCACAGACAGAGAGTTTTCAAAAGCTTCCCATTCCGGGTGACTTCTCATGATTAACAGAAAACGATTAATCTCATTGGAAGAGATTAAATTACTACCTGCCAAACCAGAGGCATCGTCCAAATCCACCTTAGTGGTATCCACGCCAAGTGCGCCAAGATGATTCCGGATGAGCTGAAGTCCCTTTTCGGTGGTACCCTGCTCATTCAACGTATATGCGGCGACATACTTCGCCAACATCTCTGAAATAAAATTGGAACTCTCCTGATTCATTTCTCTCACTAGAACGGACAACTCGGGAGATTCGTACTTCATCAACAACTCCAATCCATCTTGCCCCCAAACTCTGTTAATACCTTCCGTTAAGGGTGCTCCGGACACAGTGAAACCATCTCGGGCCAAATACTGATAAAAGACAGCCATAAAATAGGCTGCGGGGTCGTGGATCGAAAGATCCTCCTTTTCGATCATCCCTTTAGGGAGTTTTGAGGAGAGGGTTATGGTGTTAGTTCCGGGTCTACGCTTGTATCCTTCATCATAAGCCGCACCATCCGGAAGGATGATCTGTTCATTTACAAATTGCACGTAGGGAGTATTAATAGGCTCCCAACGAATTTCGGGACGTGCTCCCGTCTCTCCAGAGGCGTCTACAATCAGACCCACAGTATTTTCACGATATGAAAGTGCCCCGTTCTGAACGGCATAGTAATAGGTAAAATCATCCCAAGACCAGCCGATCGGGTATTCCTGAGTATCAAAAAAAGAGTGGTTACCAATCAAACTACCATCAATTCGATCTATTCCATGAGATGCAAGTGCAGCGCGAATCCGATGAAAAAAATCAAACGGATCTTCATGGGCAAGCTCTGTTCCAATTGTCGGATCTCCACCTCCTTGAATGATCAAATTTCCTTCCCAAGTATCCCCATTTTGCTTTCCTTCCAGCCAGACGTTCGTAGAAATGCGGTGATCAGAACCAAGAATATCCAAATAGGCTCCGGATGTGACAAGCTTTAGGTTTGATGCTGGTCGGATAATTGCTGGATTGTGTGAAAAAACGATATCACCGCTCTTCACATCCCGAATAAGTACGGACCATAAGGCCTCTTCAGGACCTTTTTCCTGAATAAAGTTCAGGATCGGATCGGGGTTAAACCGTTCAGAAATCACCTTCGATTCACCTAGAAGATCCGCTGAGGGTTGTGCAAAAACGGGGGAATTAAAAACATAAAGGATCCCAATCAAGAGTAGAGGAATGGAAGAAGGCTTCATGTCAGGGAATGTTTGGTTGGGATTCGTTACAACTCCTCTTTACGAAACACATCGAGGATCTCTTCGGCTGTTTTACAGGATCGAATGCGACTAGTGAACTCGTCTCTGTTGAGAAGAGTAGAAATGCGACTTAATAGTCTGATATGCTCACTACTATTTAAACCGGAACCAGCCAGCATAAAAATGAGATCAACAGGCGGATAGTCGGAATGATCGTAGACCACTGGTGTTTTCAATACCGCTAAAGCCGCCAAATTCTCTTCAATCTCAGAAGTTTTCCCGTGAGGCAAGGCAATGCCTTTTCCAACTCCGGTAGACATCACGCTCTCACGCTCCATGATGGCTTTATTTACACTTTCAAACTCATTTTTCCCAAGCAATGGTTTAAATAAACCGATCATCTTTTCGAGCGCATCCTCTTTGTTTTCTGCATAGAGAGAGGGCTGAATTGTCTGGAGAGTGAGAAGTTCTGAGATTTTCATATTGCTTGGAAGATAGGAACCCATCCTTTCGAACCCAATTCCCGTCTGAAAGATTTTTTATGGTTATTGGCGTTTTTTTGACCCAACGATAAGCGAAATTAACCCCTCTGTAAATCCCCTTTTTTTGTACTTTTGAAGATGCACTATTTACAGTCTATATTGGCGATTTTCCATAAAGAGTGGCGTGAGGAAAAGCGTACCCGTTTCGCGGTGACTTCCGTTCTGGCCTTTACAGCATCGGCACTGTTGGTTATGATTTTCTCTATACGGGCACAGTATCTGGATCCAACACCCAAAAGTGGTTTAATGTGGATTGTGTTGCTTTTTGCCTCTTTAACCGCCGGTGCTGGTAGTTTTCTGCGAGAACGCGATCGGAATACATTACTACTGCTGACTATTCATGCAAAACCTTTGGCAATATACTTGGGCAAACTTTTGTATAACACGGCGTTTTTATGTGGGTTACTGCTCATTACCCTGATCCTTTACACGTTTCTACTCGATGTCGCCATTGTTGGAATACTCTCGTTGGTCATCACTCTTATTACGGCCTCAATTGGATTAGCAGGAGTCATGACCATTACGTCTGCCATGATAGCGCAGGCGGACCGTAAAGGTGCACTTTTTTCAGTGTTGAGTATTCCACTGTTAGTCCCTCTCATCTTGTTGGTCACTCGCACCACTCGAGACGCCTTTATTACTGGAAATCCCGAACAGGTTTTGTCCGATTACATGGCACTAACTGGCTTTTGTGGCGTTGTAATTACTCTCGGGGTACTCTTATTCGACTATCTTTTAACCGCTGAGGGGTGAGGATTTTATGAGCCAGGACCTATTTGGAGCATCCCCGAGTTTACCTCTTTCTGAGCCACAAAAAGATACTCTGTCAGAAAAAGCAGAGAACCAAGTCGCACGCGATCAAAATCTTATGCTTTCCTCCGGTGAACCCCCACGATTTGGGGTCCCCGGACTTATTGGTCAGAAACTCGTTAGAGAACAACTATCGAAGATTCTACAATCAGATCGACTCAGTCATGCCTATCTTTTCGTTGGCCCAAAGGGTTGTGGAAAAACGGCCTTTGCACTGGCCATGGCTGAATGGGTGAACGGAATCGACCATTTGACGGCGTTGGGTCAAACAAAACAGTCTTCAAAAGCCTCCTGGGCGGTGCACCCTGACATTCATCTTTTCTTTCCAGTCCCGGCATCGGTTGGTGAAACGGATCGCGCTTCCCGCTTGGAGCTGCTCAAAAAGGATCCTTATGAAATTGTAGATTATACCTTTCGTCCTGCTCTTAGCGGATCAATTGGCAGTAAAAATCAAAGAGCCTTTTATTCGATTCAATATTTTCGCGAAAGGATTCGTCCTGTCACCGTCCTGAAACCCAATGAAGGGCGACGGACCGTGGTCATTTTAACTTCAATTGACACCATGCGAACCGAAACGGCGAACGCATTCCTAAAGTTGCTTGAGGAACCCTCTGGAAAGGTCCTATTCATCCTCACGGCAGAGAGCAGTGATGCGCTGTTGCCAACCATTCGCTCTAGATGTCAATTCATTCGCTTTCAACCTCTATCCATTGATGAAGTCACGACGGCTCTTATAGATCGGGATGGAATGCCTGAAGAGGATGCTTCATACTTGGCAAGAATCTCTGATGGTTTTTATGCACTGGCCAAGATTCAGGATGTGGCGCAGCTCAAAGAGAGTCGGGAACAGATTATTCATTTTTTACGAGCTTCCTATACGCAAGACGCTTCCCTATTACTCCAACTTATCCAAGATTGGAACACTCGACTCAATCTTGAAACGCAGATTTCTCTGCTAACCAATATGGAATTCACCCTTCGAGATATTCTGATTACCAGAGAAACTGGGAGTCTACAATTTATCATCCATCAGGATCAGGGAGATGTAATCCAAAAAATAGCAGATACCCTAAATGACGCCTTATTAGATGAGATGATGGAGCAGGTCTCAGAGCTTAAGGCCCTCCTCTTTCAGAATGTGCAATTTAAATTAGTTATGTCGGTTCTTTCCCTTCGATTTTTCTCAATGATGCGCGGAAAAGAGCCCGAAATCTCCTCACGAGAGGGTTGGAAACACCTGCCGGCCTTTACAACAGGATTGTAAGGATATGGACGTGGAGATGGTCACTAAATCAGTGGACTCAAAACTGTCAGATAAAACCCTTCGTTTTGTGAAAATGCAGGCCACTGGGAATGACTTTATTCTTACGACCCGTGACTGGGTACGGGAATCCCAAACGACATTAACCCTTTCTGATTTAGCTCGTGTTCTGTGCGATCGGCATTATGGAGTGGGCGGTGATGGATTGATTTGCCTTCAGCCTCTTACTACCGGCGATTCAGATTCTTTACGTTCAGGATCATCGCTAGAGATGCTTTTTTTGAATCCGGACGGCAGTCACAGTCGAATGTGTGGGAACGGGGCCCGATGTTTTTCCAGATTTGCCTGGTCTTTAGGATGGAAGTGTCCATTGCTCTTTCGGGTCAATGACAACTTGTATGAAAGCCACTTCTCTGAGGAAAGTCCTGAGATTGTAACCGTGTTCTTTCAAGAATCCGTCTCGGTGCAGCCCTTGGATATTCAGGCAATCCTTAAGAACTCAACCCGATTCATGGAATTACTTAAGAAATTGGACCTATCTCTATTCTCTGGCTACAGAGTGAAACCTGGCACAGACCACGTTGTGCTCATGATGAGTTCAGAAATCTCATTCCTTTCAGCAAAATATCCCCATAGTTCTGCTTGGAAAAACCAACTTAGAGAAGTCGCTGAGGAGGTTCGATTTGATCCTGCTTTTGCTCCGGATGGCGTCAATGTGAACTTTGTACGAAAAGTCGGTGTGAATTGCCTTGAATTGGTGACCTATGAGCGAGGTGTCGACAACTTTACCGAATCCTGTGGTACAGGAACGATTGCTGCAGCATTGACATTTCTCAGTGAGACTCAGCAAAAGGATACACAGTCTGGGGCCGATCCTACTGGTATCGGTTCTTCTGGTTTTAACTCTTCGGGCTCAACCTTCACCACAATTGTCCTGAATACAAACGGAGGTACCCTTCACGTGCAATGTGAATCAACCAATTTAGATTATCACTCAGCGCAAAAACCCGATCCTCATTCTGAGAAACACTCAACAGAATCCCTTTCTCGTGAACAAGCAGAAAGTAGTTCATATAAACGAATTTCCCTTACCGGTCCGGCACGATTTGTGGCAGAGGGCACGTTAATCTTACCATCATGAAGCGCATTCTGAAATTTATTCTGGTATTTATACTTGTCACCGTCGTCCTATTAGGGTCTATTGTCTGGTTTGGGTGGGACGCCTTCCGCACTCTTCATGAAAACCGTGAAGGGATGGCAGAGGGAAGCGAATGGATTGAAGAAACCTATTCGATGAGTGGATTGGTGCAGTTTATCGGAAATCATAACTCCTATGTCTCCCTGCAAAATGAAACGTTTATACTCCCAATCGAAGGCGAAACGGAGTATTCCTTGCAACTCAATGCTTCTCGGCCGAGAGCGGCAGGTCTTGTAAATTCGATTTATCTGATGGCTGCCTACGCGGAGGAATTTGGATCTGGCGGGTTAAATCCTACTGAATCTATTGCCTTTGATGAACTTTCAAAATGGCAACTACCTGGGGTGCATGAACAAGCCCATCAATCGCTTCGTGAGATCGCTGAGGGCTCATATCCCGATCTTCTTATCCCCTTGTCCGTTTTAGTGAGCTGGGTGCCGGCTTCCTCCGATCTAGCCCTTTATGACTATCTGCTGCACAAGATAGGATCGGAGAAAATCTCGCTACTCTATGAAAAAGCAGGCCTCACCCAAACGGAGAAACCTGTTCCTTATTCAGGTCTTTATTTGGTGGCCTCGGAATGGTTTGATGGCTCCATGTCTCCTTTTTCAGAGCCGGAATTTCGTATTCGGAAACAAGAGGGATTTGAGGAGGCGGATGACAGAAACTGGATCCATGACTATGCTTGGAAACGAGCGATAGGATTTCAATCTGGCGAGACGTACACTGAGACTTGGGAACGTACTCTGAGAGACAAACGACTTGGACTCACATTCATGCAAGAAAGGGATGCGTTGGTACTTTTTCCACAGACCACTTCTTCAGATCTCTCTCACTTCACGAAGCAACTAATCGCCGGAAATCTTCTTTCAAAAGAAGCTTCGGAACAGGTCTTTACCTGGTTGTCTTGGGCAGGACTAAAGAGCGAGTCTCGTTTTAATCCATCCATTCAGATCCTGCAAACCGGTTCTTTGTACGACTCAAGAATGGGGTTATTATCCGGATTACATCTGGTCAGAACCCAAGATGTAGATGGAAAGAATGAAACCGTCATGATCCAAACCGCTATTTTTGAGTCACTTCCAGTCGGATTATGGTTTCACTTATCCGCCAATCATATGCATCAAGATTTTCTGCAACGGTTGCTCACGGACAGCACCCTCATCCGACAGACATCTCAGATGATCTCCACTTTAGAACAGAATTTACCGTGAAAAAAACTCATCTTCTATATTTGATCTGGCTGCTCCCTGTCTATTTCCTCGTCATGACGGGATACCAATGGCGTGTTTTTAACGGGCTTCAACAAACTTACGAACAGGGTGAAAGTCTGATTGCCACTGTACTTGATTTTGACATTAAGCAAATTGCGGCACAGACAAATGGCTATGTAGATCTGGAATTCTTGCCCGAGAGTGGCCTAAAAGTTACCCAAAGACTTACATTATCTGTTCAAATGGCTGCTTCGATTATGGAAACGGAAGTCGTACCTATTCGTTATCTCAAAGAATCATTTGAGCCAATTGTCATGACCGTCACCTATACGCTACATCGGAGAGTCGTATTGACTAATATAGCTATGCTTGGATTAGGATTTCTGGGAGTGACTTTCCTCTCGGTCTTTGTGAGTCGATATGCATCCCGAAAGTCTCGCCTGATTTCGTCTGAAATTGAACTTGAATTCATAACAGAAGAGTAATGGGAACTCTCTACTTAATTCCGACTCCGCTTGGTAAGGGTCATGCAAACCATGGCATGCCTGAATACACCCTTCAAAAAGTGAGACAAATTAGACAGTTTATTGTCGAAAATCAGAGTTCAGCTCTCGGGTTTTTACGTTGGGTTCAACATCCCGTTCCTGATTTCGAGCGAATTCATCGGATTGTAAATAAAAAAACTCCGGATCATGAGGTGTTTTCACTGGTTGAATTATTAAAACACGGAGATGTCGGACTCTTTTCCGAAACCGGTGCTCCGGCTGTGGCAGATCCGGGATCTATGTATGTGCGTTTTGCTCATGATATGGGCTATAATGTGGTTCCCTTACCGGGTCCCTCCTCTATTTTATTGGCTTTAATGGCATCTGGTATGAACGGACAGCATTTCGAGTTTCATGGCTATGTACCCGTGGATCAAGACAAACGAAAGGAGTCCGTCCGAAAATTGGAGCAAGAATCACGACAGCACCTCAAAACTCAGATCTGGATCGAAACACCCCATCGTACCGGGGTGCTATTGGAGGATACAATTAAGGTCTGTCAGTCCGATACACGTCTGGCTGTGGCCGCTTCTCTGACAACTCCAGACGAAATGGTGATTTCGAAAAAAATCTCCGATTGGTCCTCTAGAGATAAATTGACTGTGGAGGGAAAACCGGCTGTCTTTTTACTTCAAGCGGTTTAAAAAAAAAGAGTGTAACCTCTGGTTATAGGAGTCGAATCGCAACACAAAAAATCAAGAGTGAAACAAATCTCATACCGATCGATAAAAGATCGCTTTCTTCATAAAAAAACGGTTGAAACCTCAGAACGCTTCAATACGATCACCCATTTACTGGGGACGGCAGCAGCCCTAATCGGCACAATTATTTTGGTCATTTCGGCCATGGAGGAATCCGATCCGTGGAAAATCACGGGGTTTTCTATTTATGGAGTTTCACTGATTCTACTCTACTTGGCCTCGACCCTCTACCACACTTTTACAGGAAAACTCAAAGGCTTCTTTAAAAAAGTAGACCACCTAGCCATCTATCTGCTTATCGCCGGAAGTTATTCCCCTTTTTTACTCGGTCCATTACGAGATACCGTAGGATGGACAGTATTTCTTATCGTCTGGACTTTGGTACTGATCGGGTTTATTGTAGAATTTTTACCGTGGGATAAAAAAAGGATTATCCCATTGCTTCTCTATTTGGGAATGGGCTGGTTTGCTTTATTTCTGGCAAAACCCATGCAGGAGGCATTAACCACAGAGGGTTTTTTGTGGGTGATTGTGGGTGGGCTTTTCTATACGGGGGGAGTCGTATTTTATATCTTTGACCACAAGCA
>JAURMN010000072.1 GCA_030830725.1 Balneolales bacterium
TAATCCAGACATTCTCCGGAATGGCAGAGAAATCGAAAGCTGTTCACTTTGAGGTGATAGAGGAGGGCGTTCCCTATGAGTATATCGTGGATGAGATGAAATATCATGATCTGTTGGTGATTGGTCGGGAGTCTCACTTTTTTTATAATCGGCCGGAGCAGAAAACCGATACAGTGGAGCAGGTGATCAAAAAAGGGATATCGTCGACATTGGTGGTTCTGGATGAATATCATGAGGTAGAAAAGGTGCTGATTGCGTTTGATGGCAGTGATGCAGCTGCACGAACCCTGCAACATTTTGTACATCTGCAGCCTTATGGAAAAGATGTTGAAATTGACTTAGTGCATGTGCCATCGAGTAAGGATTTGGCGGATGAAGAGGAGTCAGAGTGGTTGCTCAGCCGAGCGGAACACTTTTTGCGTGATCATGGCTTTGCCTATGTCATGAAAACGATTCTGGAACACGGAGATCCGGCGCAGAGAATTTTGGAACGTCTAGAGGTGGCACCGGTGGACATGCTCCTGCTTGGGGCTCACTCTGTTTCTGCGATTAAACGGCTTACACTGGGATCGACCACGCATGAGCTGATCAAAGAGTCTAGTATCCCGCTATTTTTGGGACATTGAGATTACGATGTTTAGATGTGATTCTTTTCAGGGATACCTCTTGTAATGGATCAGATATGATCACCGTTCCGGAGGATGGGTGGGCTCGTGATGCCGATCAACTTATGAAAGAGCTGCAGAGCTCGGTCGAGGAGGGGCTGACAGATCAAGAAGCGGAAGCGCGACTTCGTCATTTCGGCCCAAACCGAAAACGAGAACCAGAGCGAGTTTCTGCAGCGGCCATTCTGCTAAATCAGTTTAAAAGTCTGATTATTCTCCTGCTCTTTATCGCCGCAGTGATTTCCTACTTTTTAGGGGATATCCCAGAGACTATTGCGATCGTGGTTGTCATTATGCTAAATGCTCAGATTGGATTTTGGACAGAATGGCGAGGAAGACGATCCATGGAAGCTCTGTTACGCATGGGGGAAGTACCGACCCGCGTAGTTCGAAACGGGCAAACGATCTGGTTGGATGCTGAGGAACTGGTCCCCGGAGATATGGTAGTTCTGGAAGGGGGCGACATGGTTCCGGCGGATTGTAGACTGGTACGGAGTTCACGCCTCCAAACGAATGAGTCGTCGCTTACAGGGGAAAGTCTTCCGGTGGATAAGGATATTGAGGTTTGTGAAGTGGAGGTAGGCCTGAGTGATCGCTTCAATATGGTCTTTCAAGGTACATTTGTGGTGCGAGGGTCGGCTCAGGCACTGGTCTTGATGACTGGATTGAAAACGGAACTTGGGAAGATTTCCGAATTAGTTCGCACAGCTCAAGAAGAACGAACCCCATTGGAAGAAAGACTCGAGGCACTAGGGGGAAGATTAATTTTGATAACCCTGGTGATTGCATTTGTGATCTTTTTGATTGGATATGTGCGGGATTATGATGTCCTCGAGATGTTGGAAACGGCGATTGCGCTCGCGGTTGCGGCCATTCCAGAGGGGTTGCCAGTGGTAGCCACCATTTCGCTTGCTAATGGAATGCGCATGATGGTTCGTCAAAACGCGGTGATGACCCGATTGTCAAGTGTGGAGACGCTGGGCTCGACGACAATGATTTGTACCGATAAGACCGGGACATTGACCGAAAATGAGATGAGAGTGAGAGGTGTGGTCATGGATCTGAGGGATGAACCGATGTGGATTTCTGGGACTTTTTGGAAAAAAAGGAGTTTAGAGGACTCGGACTCGGCCACTTTAACCGAGCCTGAATCTGACTCTAAACTTGAGTATGAACCCGAATCTGAGCCGGAACTTTTTAACACCTATCCACTAAATGTCATTCGAAGGGTATCCATTCTTTGTAACAATGCAACTGTAGATAAAAAAATAAAAACAGGTGATCCATTAGAAATAGCCCTATTAGAAAGCTTTATATCGATAAAATACGATAAATTAGAATCGTTGAGTCACACCGATCGACTGCGAGAAGAAGCCTTTGACTCTGCAACGAAAATGATGGCAGTTTGGGTGCATTCAGAGGAGTATGGGAACGAGGTCTATGTGAAAGGAGCTCCCGGAGTGGTGCTTTCTCACTGTGTAAATATGGCGAGTGAATCGGAAGGAGCGATTCATAAGGAGGATTCAAAGGCTATGGTCAGGCCTCTAACGGAGGAAGAGCGAGACAAGTGGGGTCAACTAATCGCGACCTATGCCTCTCAGGGATTTCGACTCTTAGGATTGGCCCGAAAAGCCTCTAAGGGTGATCCTGCCACAGAGCACCCGTATGAAGCATTAACTTTTCTCGGGTTTCTTTTGCTGTCTGATCCACCACGTATAGATGTGCGAGAGGCTATAGAATCGTGTAAAGAGGCGGGAATCCGAGTGATCATGCTTACTGGTGATCAACCCGAAACGGCTGTCTATGTGGCACGCGAGGTGGGATTACTCTATCCGGAGGAGTCGGGCCGAGCCATTCACGGAGATCACTTGCCGGAGCTTGAAGAAATTGAAGCGATTCCCTCAAAAATGGAAGAGATCTACGAAGCAAACATTTTCGCACGAATCACGCCGCGCCAAAAACTCGATTTGATCCAATTTTATCAAAACAGAGGGGAAGTGGTGGCCATGACCGGTGATGGTGTGAATGATGCTCCTGCCTTAAAAAAAGCAGATATCGGAGTAGCGATGGGCCAAAGAGGTACGCAAGTGGCCATGGATGCATCGGATATGATCTTACGCGATGACGCATTAGGTACCATTGTGAAAGCCATTCGCCAAGGTCGCGTCATCTTTCAAAATATCCGGCGCTTTATCCTTTTTTTGTTGAGCTGTAATGTGAGTGAGATTTTTCTGGTTGCAATGACTACAACCTATGGTGTTTTAATCACGCCTCTTCAAATTCTATTTCTGAATCTGGTAACGGATGTATTTCCGGCTCTTGCACTCGGGATGAACAAAGGTGAAAATGGGGTAATGGAGCAGTCTCCTCGAGACCCTAAGGAGCCTCTCATTACCCGACATCATTGGGGCGAAATCATTGGATATGGAGCTGTAATTGCCTCGTTATCCATACTGGGAGCCTGGATATCCGTGAATTATCTTGGAGCAAAAGAGAGTCAACTGATCACGATCATCTTTTATATTCTGGCCTTGTCGCAATTAGCACATGTCTTGAATATGCGAGGCCCGAAAAGCGATTTGTTTCGGAATGAGGTAATTCGAAACAAGTGGGTATGGCTTGCAGTGGGAATATGTTTGCTATTGCTGGGTGGCGTTTATTGGATTCCGATTTTGCAGAGCGTCTTGTCGATTAAAACACTAAGCCCGGAAATCTGGATGGTAATTATCCTTTGCAGTGGATCTGTAATTGGGATAGGACACGCTTGGTTGCGATGGTCGAAAAAGGGATGGGATTAGAGAACTTTAGTCGATGCCAAAAGAAGAAGTACGCCCGGGAGGATTCGAACCCCCAACCTCCTGATCCGTAGTCAGACGCTCTATCCAGTTGAGCTACGGGCGCATTCCAGAAAGGAAAGACGTTAAAGTTACCGCCTTTCCTTTCAATATTCAATAGTGATGTCTACCAAAATTGGAAAGTGATCCGAGACGTAGCATTCATTTCGTAAATCGTCGATGGCGGAATAGGAGTTGACACGAAACTCATCACTAACAAATACATAATCGATTCGACCATCGGCTTCACGATAACCATTAGGAATCACATTGAATCCGTTGAAGGTGGTCACAGGACCGACAGGGGGTGTTTCAGAGACGATATAGGAGTCTAAGAGGAATGAGGAAAAGACCTCAATGGGCGCGGTGCCAGGCCCGGTATTGAAATCTCCCATCGCAATAACGGGTAATGATGTTTCGCCAAATTGGCGTAGTACCTGGATTTTATCGCGAATTAAACGGGCGGATTCAAGGCGAGCTTCTTGACCAATATGGTCGAAGTGCGCGTTGAGTATGAGCAATGGAGTTTGCTGTGAGACCGGTTCCGAACTACGCTCCAACACAATGACATAGGTTGCAATGCGCTCCATAGAGGCATCCCATCCGACTGAAGGCCTTGATGGGATATCGGAAAGCCAAAATGTTCCGGAATCGATAATCTCAAATCGGGAGGTATCGATGAAGATGGCGCTATATTCACCAGCTTGAGCTCCGTCATCTCGCCCTACTCCAACATAGGGGAAGTCAGAAAGTATATTATCTAACCACTCAACTTGATGATGTAAACCTTCCTGAATTCCAATAAGAGATGCACTAGATTCCTGAATTACATCTGCGGCAAACTCACGACGCAATTCCCAGCGATTTACTCCATCGCCAGGATTATCGTACCGTAAGTTGAAGGTCATCACACGAAGCGAATGATCTCCGCTTTGACCTTCTGATTGGGAGGCACAAGCGGAACTAAGTAAAACCAATGTGATGATGCCTGCTACTTTCAAAATTGTGTTTGCATGAGGCATCATCGCATTCGATTGAATTGCGTTAAAGAATCAGTAGCGATACCATTCAGGCTTGAATGGTCCGTCAGCACTCACCCCAATATAGGCGGCTTGTTCGGCTGAAAGAACATCGATTTCCGCTCCGATTTTCGACAGGTGCAGCCGTGCCACTTTTTCGTCCAGATCTTTTGGCAATACGTGTACACCGATTTCGAACTCTTCAGAACGTGTCCAAAGGGCAATCTGAGCCAGAGTCTGGTTGGTAAAGGAGTTACTCATCACAAAGGATGGGTGACCTGTAGCATTTCCGAGGTTCATCAGACGGCCCTGGGATAGAAGAATGATCTCACGTCCGTCGGAGAATCGATACATATCCACCTGAGGCTTGATGTTGATCTCCTCGGTGTTTTGCTTCAACCATTTCACATCGATTTCATTGTCGAAGTGACCGATGTTCCCCACAATGGCTTTGTCTTTCATGCTCTTGAAGTTCTCACCGGTAAGGATATCTTTGTTCCCAGTTGCAGTCACAACAATATCGGCCAATTTCACAGCATCGGCCATTTTAAGCACCTGATAGCCGTCCATGGCAGCTTGTAGCGCACAAATCGGATCGATTTCGGTGACAATCACGCGAGCGCCGGCGCCACGAAGTGAAGCAGCAGAGCCTTTTCCAACGTCCCCGTATCCGGCAACCACGGCCACTTTACCGGCCATCATGACATCGGTAGCGCGACGAATCGCATCCACACAAGACTCGCGGCAGCCGTACTTGTTATCGAATTTAGACTTGGTAACAGAATCGTTCACGTTAATAGCCGGCATCGGCAGGGTTCCTGCTTTCATCCGCTCATACAGACGGTGAACACCGGTAGTGGTCTCTTCTGAAATCCCTTTAACCTGTGCGGCAATTTCTGGATAGTGATCCAGGACCATATTCGTCAGATCTCCACCATCGTCCAAGATCATATTCAGAGGTTGTTCATCATTACCAAAGTAAAGTGTTTGCTCGATACACCATTCATACTCCTCTTCAGTCATTCCTTTCCATGCGTAAACCGGAATTCCGGCCGCAGCAATCGCAGCGGCAGCGTGGTCTTGGGTGGAATAAATATTACAAGAAGACCAGGTAACGTCAGCACCCAGATCGACCAGGGTTTCGATGAGCACAGCAGTTTGAATGGTCATGTGAAGACATCCGGCAATACGTGCGCCCTTGAGTGGTTTTAAAGGTCCATACTCTTCACGAAGGGCCATCAGACCTGGCATTTCGGCTTCGGCAAGACGGATCTCTTTTCGGCCAAACTCCGCTAGTGTAATGTCTTTTACTTTGTATGGAAGTTTCTCTGTATTTGTCGACATGATATAGGTTTTATTGGTTTAATTGGGCTTTACACCCATTGTGGTTCGGGACTAAGTACCCGAATGATGACTTTATTTCTTTGGAGAATGACGAAACCATCATTCACTCTCTCTGTATTCCAGGAAAATGGATTTTACGTGGTTATAATCCCCCTCTTTACCTCTTGATCCGAGTTCGGCTTTGATCACCTCTCCATTTGGGGCAATGTACACTTTGAAGGGGATAGCACCCATCTGGAATTTCTCAAACACGTCATATTCATCAAAAAGATATTCAAAAGTGTATTCTTCTTCGGCCTTGAAATCGATGGCATCCTCAATACCGTCGGTCATGCCCACAGTAACGGCAAGCATTTCGAATTCATCGGGATACTCATCCTTGAGTTGCTGCATGGCCGGAAATACCTGCAAGCAGGGTCCACACCAGGTTTCCCAAAAGTCGATGACCAGAAATTTTCCGTAGTAATCCGCGAGAGCAACTTCATTCCCATCCAAATCTGTGAAACGTGCACCTTCGAGTACTTCGGCGGCTTCACGGAATTCAGGTACTGCGGGCTTATTGTCACCAGAACAAGCGGAAAAGAACAGAAGCGTGCCTGCTAGCAGGTACAGAATAGAAAATTGTTTCATGGGTCAGAATAGTTCGATTGAATCCGCACGGAATTCATTATTTTCACAAAGATTTGAAAGATAAAAAGGATCTTTTAAAGATGTACTATCAAAGAACACCTGCTCCAGACCTTACCATTGTGGGCGCCGGCATTGTCGGCCTGGCCACTGCTTGGAAATTCCAGCAAAAATTCCCCGACGCGAAAATTACCGTTCTTGAAAAGGAAGAACGCGTTGCGAAGCATCAAACGGGCAGTAATTCGGGGGTAATTCACTCCGGAATCTATTATAAACCGGGTAGTTTTAAGGCTAAGAATTGTGTAGACGGACGCCACCAGCTGGTAGAATTCTGCCATCAATATGGCGTAGCCGTGGAGATTTGCGGTAAAATCATTGTCGAATCGGAACAGGATCAGATTACCCAGCCCGATAAATTGGATCTGATTTTTGGTCGGGGTGTGGCCAACGGCATCGAGGGAATTCGCATTATCGATGCGGCCGAAATGAAGGAGATCGAGCCATTTGTAGCTGGTACTCGCGCCATTCATGTACCACCAGCCGGGATTGTCGATTTTCGTGGAATGAGCGAAAAGCTTCGTGAGCTTCTTGAAAACGCCGGAGCCACGGTGGAATTTGGCCAAAGAGTGGAGCGGATTTCAAAGAATGGAACCGGCTTGGTGGTCACGACCCAAAAAGAGGATATTCACACGGGACATCTCGTGAATTGTGCCGGATTGTATAGTGATCGTGTAGCACAGGCGGCGGGAATTGCCACACCTGTTCAAATTGTGCCGTTTCGCGGGGAGTATTATGAATTGACTTCGGAAGCGGAGCATCTGGTGAATGCGCTAATCTATCCGCTTCCCAACCCGGAATTCCCATTTTTAGGCGTTCATTTTACGAAAATGGTGCTGGGTGGTGTGGAATGCGGCCCAAATGCGGTGTTTGCATTCAAACGTGAGGGTTATAATAAGCTCGACATTGACTTTGAAGAGGCTTTGGAAACATTGCGCTTTAATGGTTTCTGGAAAATGGCATCAAAGCACTGGAAAATGGGGCTCGAGGAGATGCGTCGATCGGTTTCAAAAAAGGCGTTTGTGAAGGGTTTGCAAGGATTGATCCCGGCTGTCCGCGAGGAAGATTTACATGTCTCACCGGCGGGGGTTCGGGCAATGGCGTTGTTGCCAACTGGCGAAATCCTGGATGATTTTTACTACGAGCATGGGGAGCGACAAATCCATGTGTTGAATGCCCCAAGTCCGGCGGCAACGGCTTGTCTTTCAATCGCAGATGAAATTGTACGCCAGGCGGACGGGCATTTTGCACTGTAGGTTCAACTTGTTTCAACTTGGCATACTGTCTACGATTAATATCCGGTAATCCATCCTATTTTCCTGTATGAGTACCATCCACCTCGACAAATCTGAGCTCACGCGCCGTCTCTATTCGACGGATGCCTCGATGTATGAAGAGCTTCCACAAGCGGTTGCCTTTCCCGAGTCGGAGCAGGAGTTGCAGGAATTAATGCATCAGGCGAATGAGCAGGGCGTTTCTCTAACCGCCCGAGCTGCTGGAACAAGTCTTGCCGGGCAGACCACAGGAGGCGGGATCATTGTGGACACTTCACGCCACTTGACCAAGATTTTGGAGCTGAACCCTGATGCAAAAATTGCCCGCGTACAACCAGGCGTAATTCGTGATTCGCTCAATCGTGAGGCATCCCGTTACGGTCTGCTGTTCGGTCCGGACACCTCGACTACGAATCGCTGTATGCTCGGGGGGATGATTGGCAATAATTCCAGCGGGCTTTACTCGCTCAAATACAAAACGACTCGTGAGCATATACTGGAGATTCGAGCGGTGCTTTCTGACGGGTCGATCGCGGATTTTCGGCCTCTAACGAGCGATGAACTTGCCCAAAAATGCACTTTAAAAACCCTCGAGGGGCAGATTTATCGCGGAATACTCGAATTACTAAACTCCCATAAAGAACAGATACTTGAGGCCTACCCCCATCCGGATCAGATCCGGCGAAATACCGGTTATGCTCTGGATCGCCTCTGCGAAATGGACCCAATCACACCCGGAGGGCGCCCTTTCAATCTGGCTGAATTACTTTGTGGCAGTGAGGGGACTCTCGCCTTAACGAGTGAAGCCGTAGTCCGATTAGTGGAAGTCCCCAAGGTGTCTATTCTACTGGTTTCCCAGTTTGAATCCTTGGAAGATTCCCTCCATGCCACAGTGGAGTTGGTGAAGCACAAGTCTTCCGCCGTGGAACTTATTGATCATATTATCATAGGCGCCACCGAGGGAAATATTGAACAGCGCGAGAACCGATTTTTTCTCAAGGGTGAGCCAAGGGCGGTGCTCTTTACTCAATTTGATGGCGATACACTCGAAGAGGCTCGCAAAAATGCCGAAAAGGCGATGGTTGAGCTCACTAAGCAGCAGCGTGGCTACGCTCACGATCTGTTTGAAACCAGTGATGAAATTCGCCGCATTTGGGATCTCCGAAAAGCAGGTCTCGGTCTGTTGATGGGGCTCGGAGATGATGCCAAAACTCCCACATTTGCCGAAGATACTGCTGTGAGGGTGGAGGTCTTGCCTGAGTACATTGCCGAATTCAAGCAACTTTTGGCCCGCTATGACACGGAGAGTGTTTTCTACGCCCATGCGTCTGTCGGTGAACTGCATTTGCGCCCCATTTTGAACCTTGCCTCCGAAAACGATCGCCAGATAATGGAGGAAATGGCCGTTGAAATTGCCCATCTGGTCAAGAAATATCGAGGCACCCTCTCCGGAGAACATGGCGATGGCCGCGCTCGGAGTCCGTTTATTCCGATTGTGTTAGGGGAGGATATGGTTCAGGTGTTGGAGCAGGTGAAAAAGCTCTGGGACCCGCGTTCACTCCTCAATCCTGGCAAGATTATTGCTGCCGCCCCCATGAGAAGTGGATTGCGCAAAATGCCACTCCGTCTACCACCCCACTCGAAGGGGCATCCAGACGCTCTGGCGTCCTCAGCAACCACAAAGACTCGAAGCGGCAATGTGCCCCCAACCGTTTACAAATGGCGCAAAGAGGGAGGTTTTGAAACCGCCATCGGGCTCTGTAATGGCGCGGGTGTCTGCCGAAAACTCGCCGAAAGTGGCGGAACTATGTGCCCCTCGTATCATGTCACCAAAGAGGAAAAAGACTCGACTCGTGGAAGGGCTAATCTGTTTCGGCAACTCTTTTCTGGTGAAGATCCGA
>JAURMN010000073.1 GCA_030830725.1 Balneolales bacterium
GAAGCCTGGGGTCCCCGTTCAAGCAACTATCTTGCGCAATGGAACCACTCTTAACGTATCGGTCACAAGAGGTATCGTTTCACCTATGTACTCTAAGGAAAGAATCCTAGAATCGATTAACATGTCAAGTGAAGAAAACTGGAATTCTGGTCTCTTAGATTATAAAATCGTGGAAAAGGTGGGTGATCCCGAAAAGCGTATTGTGTATGTTAAAACGTGGACATCCTACAATGACGATGTTTCAGGATTGGATGCTGAATCTTATTCACTCATCCGATTCGAATTCACCTCAGAAGGAAAAGTGCTATCGGTTAACGATATGTCAGAAGACGAATTAGTACTACGTCAGACAGGATGGAACATTACCCGATAAACATTATTTGTCAATCTTTGGGTATATATTAAGACCTCAGTGGCTGATCCTGCTGAGGTTTTTTTATGAAATAAACGTGGATATTCAACTCATTTCACGTTTGAATCTGATCCGTATGAACTAATCTCCCTTGTCAGTCAGATTCATTTTCGGCTGCTTTCGATATTCTGAGATCTGATATCGGCGCCGAAGCTCCCTTCCTAAAATGGTAAGCAGGGTTATACCTGTAAGCGGCAGTACAAAGAAGAGCATTCCTTGTCGGAAGGTATCCAATTCCACGGTCTCGGTTGAGTCCAGAACGAGATATGTGATATAGATCACAAAATAGATGAGAAACAAAGCGCCTTCCCATCTGCGAATCCGGTTACGCGAAAAAAAGATAGGAAAGCAGGCGATGGTAGCTGCAATCATAACCGGAAGATCAAATTTCAGCGCTTGTTCTGACACTGGAATATCAGCAGGAATAATGGCACCGGTTACACCGAGTACAGCCAGAATATTCATAATGTTACTCCCCACCACATTCCCAACCGCAATGTCACGCTCCCCTCTCAAGGCCGCGACGATGGAGGTTGCGAACTCAGGAAGCGAAGTGCCGATAGCAATTACCGTTAATCCAATAATCAACTCACTTACCCCAAATGCAGTGGCAATATTGACGGCACTACTCACCAACCATCGCGCACCCAGCACTAAAGCCACCAATCCCGCAATGAGCAGTAGTGCCAGTTTTCCTTTTGACTCCGTTTTATCAGTAGGCTCCTTTTCGGTTTCAGCCCGATTTTCCTTAACCAAAAACCAGGCATAAGCACCCAGAATAAGTGATAATGCGATACTTTCCCATCGAGACAATACCCCGTTTAAAACCATCAAAAAAAGTAAAAGGGTGATCCCAATCATAATGGGGACATCCGCCCGAATAAGTTTAGCGTCCACACGTAGTGGCGCAATGAGCGCAGAAGCACCCAAAATGAGCAAAATATTGGCAATGTTAGACCCGATTACGTTACCCAATAAAATATCAGTTTGCCCCTGAAATCCTGACTGAAGACTCACTGCCATCTCCGGCGCAGAAGTACCAAAGGCTACTACAGTAAGGCCAATAATAATTTTGGAAATCCCAAACGATGCGGCTAGCCCAGAGGCTCCTCGAACCAGAACTTCCGCTCCAGCGATCAGAATTACAAAGCCGGCAAGTAAAAACAGGACATCAAGGATCATTAGGGTTTTGCTCTTAAATATTGGACCGGCCACGGGGTTACCATATGGACAGTTTCTGCAGCATGGAATGCAAAATACGGATCCCGCATCAATTCTCTACCGATGGCAACCAGGTCCGCCTGACCCGTTCGGATAATATGATCTGCCTGGGATCCGTCTGTAATTAACCCAACGGCAATGGTTGGAATCTCTGCGAGGATTTTGATCTGAGAAGCATAAGCTGTCTGATAACCGGCCCCACCCACAATTCTCTGCTCAGGAGTGAGTCCGCCAGAAGAACAATCCAGTACATCTACGCCCTCCTGTTTAAGAAGACGTGCTATTTTAACGGATTGATCAAGAGTCCAGGATTCAACCGATTTCCATTCCATTGCATCCGTAACAGAAAGTCTTACAGACAAGGGTAAATGCTCTGGCCAAACTTTTCGAACGGCCTTTGTGATTTCCATCAAGAATCGTGTACGGTTTTCAAAAGATCCGCCATATATATCGTTTCTATGATTTGTAATTGGTGAGAGAAATTCATGAATCAGATACCCATGTGCAGCATGGATTTCCAGGATATCAAACCCGGCATCTAGCGCTCTTCGGGCTCCTTCTTTAAAAGAATGGACCACTCGCTGAATGTCCGCAACGGTCATTTCCACAGGAACGGGATCCTGCTCACTCCAGGGCAGGGCACTTGGCGCTATTATCGTCCAACCCTTCGGGTCATGGGATTGAAGTTGGACATCTCCCTCCCAGGGTCGGTTTTTGGATCCTTTACGTCCGGAATGAGCCAACTGAATAGCCGAAGCGGCTCCCTGCTGTCGAATAAACGAGGTGATTCTTCGAAGCCCTTCCACATGATCGTCTGACCAAATTCCGAGATCTTCAGCAGAAATACGACCTTCGGGTGAAACGGCTGTGGCTTCTACACAAATCAAACCCATTCCACCAACGGCCCGTGACCCCAGATGCACCAGGTGCCAGTCTGTGGCAAAACCGTCTTCAGCCGAATATTGGCACATGGGGGACATCATCAATCGGTTACGGAGGGTAACGGATCGAAGGGTTAAGGGCTCAAATAAGCGATTGGGTATGTTAGATTGCATAATAAAAGGTACCGGAGTTCTCTTTTATAATCACTACATTCTTTGAAAATAGCTCAAGAATTATGCTTTTTTCCTTGATTTTTTTAAAAATAGGAACAGTGGCATAGTTCCACATTACCCCCTGAAATTTTCATATCCCTTATGTCCTATTCACTTCTTCGTGTGGCTACTTTTGATCAGGATATTTCGAAACGACTCATCGAAATTAAGGCAGATCCCGCGCTGATTTTATCGTCTCGCGAACGGGTAAGGACCGCCGAAAAAAGCGAAAAACCTGTCTATGGAGTCAATACAGGATTTGGCGCACTAGCAACCACAAAAATCTTACCCACCCAACTCTCTCAACTCCAAAAAAACTTGTTGATTTCTCATGCGGTCGGAGTTGGACCCGCCATTCCGAAAGAGATTTCTCGTCGAATGATGCAACTTAAAGTCGCCTCCCTTTCTCAGGGCTATTCCGGTGTATCCTGGCCGGTAGTGGAGCGTCTGTTTGCCATGCTGGATCAAGATTTGATTCCTGTAGTACCGGAAAAGGGGAGTGTAGGGGCATCCGGGGATTTGGCTCCTTTAGCGCATATGGCACTGCCTTTGATCGGAATGGGAGAAATTTGGGATTCCAAGGGAGCGAAGGCTATCCCCGCTGCAGAACGTCTTCAGCAAACCGGTTTAAAACCCATTGAATTGCAATCCAAAGATGGTCTGGCCTTGATCAACGGTACGCAGTTTATGTTAGCCTATGGCCTCTATGTACTGGAAAAGGCACTACCATTACTCAAATCGGCGGATATTTTAGGGGCAATGAGTCTGGAGGCACTTCAGGGAAGTATTCAGCCTTTTGATGAGCGGGTTCATCAGGTTCGACCACATCCCGGACAAGTTACAGTAGCTGCTAATGTTCGGAATCTTCTTCAAAAAAGTGAAATTCTGGAGTCCCATCGAAACTGCGGCAAAGTTCAGGATCCCTATTGTCTGCGTTGTATTCCGCAAGTACACGGCGCCACTCGAGATGCATTGAGATATGCCATCGATGTGATCGAAACGGAGATGAATTCCGTGACAGATAATCCCCTGGTATTTGAGAATGGCGATCTGATCAGTGGAGGAAATTTTCATGGTCAACCGCTCGCTTTGGCGTTGGATTTTGCGAAAATCGCCTTAGCTGAATTGGCATCGATTTCGGAACGGCGCACTTATCTACTACTTGAAGGACATGATGGACTCCCTAAATTACTTATGCAAGAGACGGGGATTAATTCGGGTTTTATGATTCCTCAATACACCGCTGCGGCTTTGGTTTCCGAGAATAAGGTTTTGTGCCATCCTTCTTCAGTCGATTCGATTCCCACCAGTTTAGGCCAGGAAGATCATGTGAGCATGGGCAGCGTAAGTGCGATTCATCTGTTGCGGGTGTTGGAAAATGTGCAGCATGTGTTGGCCATTGAACTTTTCACGGCAGCTCAGGCTCTCGATTTTCGTAAGCCTTTAAAACCGGGTACTGGGGTTGAGAAAGTACATCAATTCATCCGAACTCACATTCCGTTTGCGGATTCTGACAGACCTTTTCAGGAAGATTTAAAAAAGGCAATAAGATTACTCGAGAACGGAAGGCTGTTAGGCTGTTTATCTGAAGAAGGTTTGAATCTGATCTGATTCTGAAATCCGAATCCCATCAATCCACCGAAATCCGCACCCCATCTTCAATTCTCTCATCTGGGTCGGATATCACCCATACCCCCTCTTCCACACCGGATAGAAGTTGAGTCCACTCCCCGGCTTCTTTTCCGACAACTACTTTTTTTAACACAGCCCGCCCCTTTTCTGCAACAAACAATCCCCAATCCGCCTCTAGTCGAAAAAGCGCTGCGGAGGGAACCTGCAAGACGCCATCCTCTTGCCAGAGCTCAAAATCCACGACTACTCTGTATTGATTCCCAAGACCAGGCACCGTAGGAATCTCAGCAATCACATTGACCCTCTGTTCCTCCACCCCAAGTGCGGATACTTTTCGAAACCCACCCGGTTCCACTCGCATTACACTCCCCTTAATCTCTTCAGTCCCACCCCATTTCAACAGTCGAATAGGCATACCCGGTTGAATTTGTACTGCGTCGGACGACAGCACCTCCACGACTACTTCCATTCTTTCAGGATTAGCCAGCTCAATAAGGGGAGTTCCAGCCTGCACCAGGCGTGATCGGGAATCCGTAATCGAAAGAATGAGTGCGTCCGCTGGAGACAAAAGGGAAATGACTTCCTGTTGATCAGGCTCCAATCCCCCACCCAGGGCAGCCTCAGCGGCCAGAACCTCATACTCACTGATTCGAACTGCGTATTCAGTATTCTTTCGCTGAGTTGTCGCTTGCTCTGCAGCGAGTTGAATCTGATCCACTTGTCGTTCAGAACCAATTTCTTCTTCCAGTAATTTCACCGCTCTGTCACGCTCTACAAGTGCGAACGCTTCATCTTTCAAGGCCTGTGTATAGACCTGAGTTGCCTGCTCTAGTTTGGATTTCGCACCCTCAAGACGGGCTTTTGCAATCTCCAACTGTCGTTGATCCAGAATTTGTCCCTCTGACGAGCGAATGGTACCCAACGACATTCCTGTTGAGACGCTTTCCCCAGCGGATAGGCCAGTAGTTTCGAAATACCCTGAAGTCGGGGCCACGATCAGAAATCGATAGCTGTAGCGCGTAATTCCCTCTTCTTGAAACGTAACCTTCAACGGCGCAACGCGAGCCGTATCCAACGTCACTCGAATCGAATCCGGCCAGAAGCCAAACACCAAACCTGTAATGACTAGAATCAGGATAGCTCCACGCAATCCCCATTTTTTTTGATCATTGGATAACGTCATGATTCTCTCGTTTTAAGCACTTCAATTAGGTTTAATTTGTGAATTCTCCGACGAATAATCACCCCCGATATCATGGCCGTCAACAAGATTGTAACAGTGGCCCGAGCAATCGTTTCTGATGAGATATTCATAGGGATTCGGTACATCTCTGTTTGGAGGCTCTCGATAATCAGCCAGGTTAATCCCCACCCCAATAGGATTCCAATGGGTATTGCCAGCAGAATTACCACCCACATTTCTCCGATTAAAACCCGTGCGACCTCACCTCGAGTGAGCCCCAAAATTCGAAGGCTGGCCAACTCACGACTTCTTTCTGAGAGTGAAATACGTGCATTGTTATAGACCACACTAAACGCCGCTCCACCCGCAAAAAGAGAGACAAAAAAGGCTGTAATCAACCACGTTTGAGCGGTCAGTTCATAAAAAAGATCAATAATCCCACGCGTGGAGGTAATCCCGGCTACTAAAGGCCATTTTTTCAGAACGCGTTCCACAGAGGCCTCTTCCCCATCACGCACCTCCATCACTACCCCTGATAGTGCGGTTCCATTTGGAATCAGGTATTTCAAACTCTCGAACGTCGCATATCCACTGCTACCAAAAAACCGATTCATAAATCCATCCACGCGCATCAATACCGGCTCCTGTCCCGATTCCAAAAGTTCTACCCAAACCGAATCTCCAGGGTGCAGGCGAAGAGCTTCTCCCAAAGACTCTGTTAGCAACAGGCCATCTATTGGAAGCTCAACTTTTTTACCGGTGACATCCAAAATCGGTTGTAAGGAGTGTTTCGATGGAAAAATCTGAATCGATGATAGGCGATCTCGATGGCCATGCGAAAATCGAACCGCAACCGTGCGAAATGCTTCCGTTTTCTGAACACCGGGTATTCGAGCCAATTCATATTCAGCGGAGGGAGATACGGCTCTTTCAAATTGAATCGAAAGATCAAACGGTTGCGACTTACGGAAATCTTGATCGAGCGCCAGATCTAACGCATCTTCGCTCATTCGACCCACCATCACCAACGCAATCGCAAATCCAACCCCGAATACACTCATGGTACTTTTAAACCGATGTCGAGAAACCTGACGTACCACCATTCGCATGGGTTGGTCCAGCCACTTTTGAAGGCCCATGCGTTCGATCAATGAGCGCCGGTAGAGTACTGGACTTTCTGGCCGCATGGCCTCAGCAGGAGTCAAGGATACCACGTTATACACCGCTCGTAATACTCCGGCAAAAGCTGCAATTGCACTTACCAGAGCTGTGATCAAAAAGATGGAGGGATCGAGTCGGTAGTGCAAAAAGGGAAAGCGGTAATATTCTGCATAAAGCTCCGAGAGCTCAAGCCCAAGCCAGACTCCAAACAAAATCCCTCCGCCCAAACCTAAAAGTAAAATAACCATGACCATTATCACAAAATGAAGGCCAATTTCGCGATCGGAATACCCAAACGCTTTAAGGATAGCAATCTGGCCTCGCTGTGTTCGAATCAGGCGATTCAGCACAATACTCAGTAAAAATGAGGCCACTCCAAGAAATACGACCGGAATAATGCTGGACATCCGTTCTAATTGGCGCATTTCCTCCGTGATAAAAAAATGTGAGGCTTGTCGTTCGCGAGGTTGCACACCTAATCCGCCATAAGGTTCGAGAATTGCATCAATCTGTCGTAAAATCTGAGGTTCATCCGCTTGGCGAGTTAGACGAGCTGTGAGTTGATTAAAAGCCCCTTTCATTTGAAAGATCCCCTCCATTGCGGATTGATTCATCCAAAAGATGCCAAACCGTTCAAACTCGGGTACAATCGTTCCTGGGTTTCCCTGGTAGATATATTCGGGAGATAATCCGATGCCTGAAACGATCATGGTCTGTTTACGACCGTTCAAAATAGCGCTCATTGAATCTCCGGGTTCCAAGGTGTGTGCCTCTGCGAACGCATCACTGATTACCCATTCATGCGTTGATCCCTCCTGTGGCAGTTGCCCATCCCGGATGTAAAGTTTATTCAATGCGGGTTGCCCTCCGTCCGGAATCGATATCACGAGTCCTCGTATCGCGCCTTCATACGAGTCGAGCTCAACATTTCCACCCATCACGATACGCGATTGAGCCTGACGCACACCCGGAATTTCTACCACATCCTGAAGCACGCTGACAGGCGCCTGTTTTAGGGATGCAAACAGATGCGCAAAATCATACTCCCGATAATAGGCCTCCTGCGTGGTTTTCAGTGAATCAAGGGTGCTGATCATCGTAGTGAATAGACCGGCACCCACCATGATCATCATGGATATCACCACTACCATAGAGAGCTGTTCCAAGATGTCACGGAACGCCTTTTTAAACAGAGCCGGAATTTGGAATCGGGACCTAGTAGGTGAGTCATGTAGCGGTTGCTTTACCATGACATCTCCGAAGGAGGAATTCGAGTCGCGTTTTCCTGGATTTCACTGATAGTCCCATCATGGAGATAAACTACCCGGCCTGCCATTTGACCAATCACCACATTATGCGTAATCAAGATCGTGGTTGTGCCCAGTTCTTGATTCACTTTCGACAGAGCCTCAAGCACTACAATACCAGTTTTCGAATCGAGGGCACCCGTAGGTTCATCACAGAATAACACATCTGGACGTTTAGCAATCGCTCTGGCAATGGCTACCCGCTGTTGTTCACCTCCCGAAAGTTGTGAGGGGAAATGATTCGCGCGATCCCCAAGTCCCACCAGCTTCAAGGCCTCCTGTGCAGAGATCGGATCTCTGGCGATTTCCGTTACGATCTCCACGTTTTCTTTAGCTGTCAGACTGGGGATCAGATTGTAAAATTGAAAGACAAAACCGACGTGCTGCCTTCGATATTCGGTGAGCTCTTTTTCGGTGGCCTCTGTGAGATTGTGATCCTGGTAGCGGATACTACCACCAGTAGGGGTATCGAGCCCGCCTAGGATATTTAATAGTGTAGACTTCCCACTTCCCGACGGACCCAGCATCACAATGAGCTCTCCTTGATGAATCTGGAGATTTACATCATGCAGTGCCCGCACCGATATTTCACCCATATCATAGGTTTTGGATAGATCTTCAATCCAAAATAGAGGCTCAGCTTGCCTACTCACTTTCCCTCCTTTTTTAAACTCAGGAGCTACTTGGAAATCTCAATACCTACTCCGCAAGTTTTTCCCATCCCAGTCGTCAAACGGTTTGAGCTTCAAAAACATGCACTTTAGATGCACAAAGGATAAAACGGCGCTCTGTAGTGTAACGTATAAAATCAATAAAATAATCGCTATGAAGAACATGAAATGGGGCAAAATCACCTTTGCCATCCTCCTCATCAGCGGGGCATTCGGAGCGTCCGCAATAGCACAACAGTACCCAAATCGATCCATGGATGAACGTCAACATCGAATGGTTGAACGTGATCAAACCCTAGTGGCCCCCGGTCAGGTTTGGATGCGCGGTCTATCTGAAGAGCAGAGAGAGCGGATTAAAACTCTTCATCTTGAAACAAAAGAGCAGGCATTAGGACTAGAGAATCAACTCAAAGAAAAACATGCAAGGCTACAAACCCTGTCTACCGGTGATCAAATCAATGCTCGAGGGGCACATTCTACAATCGAAGAGATCTCCAAACTGGAAGCAGAGTTAAAAAAACTTCGTTGGGATACTCGCATGGAAATACGTACTCTGCTTACGGATGAGCAAAAAGTTATATTTGATTCATTCCACAGCGGACAAAATGAGTGGGGTTCGAGAAGGCAGGTAGGCCAACAAGATCGATATGGGCAAATGGGTCGTCAAGGTCAAAGACGTCAAATGGGCCCACAAGGTCGTCAAGGTCAGCGAGGCCAAATGAGCCCTCACTACTATAATGGACCTCAAAACCAAAGAAGTCCTCAAGGTCAATCATATCCCTGAAGAAGGAATAACGGGTGCAGTACAGCACGCATTTTTTAGATCGGTTACGGGAGGGTGATGAAAGCGCCTTCAGAAAGCTTGTAGATACACAAAAAGACCGCATTTTCACTCTCTGTTACCGGATTCTTAAAGATGAGGACGACGCGGAAGATACTGCACAGGAGGTATTCATGAAAATCTATCAAAGTGTGGGACAATTTCGGGAAGAGTCACAATTGAATACGTGGATCTACCGAATTTCGATGACGACCTCCTTCGATCTCCTTCGTAAGCGTAAACGTAAAACTCCCTGGGTATACATGAGTTCTTTTGCAGGAGTGCAAAACAATGCACAATCCCGCTCTTGGGAGGAGACCTTACCCGTTGTAAATAAAATCCATCCACACGCCACATTAGAAGAAAAAGAGAGACTGCAAAAACTCTACACCGCGATTGACAAACTTCCTGAGAATCAAAAGTCCGCTATTTTACTGCACTACATGGAGGGGCTTAAATACGATCAAATCAGTGAAGTCTTGGAGTTGAGTGTATCGGCGGTTGAGTCGCTGTTATTTCGGGCGCGGAAAAACCTAAAGGAAATTTTGTAAGAAAAGAGGAAATGAGATGAAAGGACAAGACATTAAAAAGCAAAACTCAGATCACATGATGAAGAAACCAAACGAGTTGCACAAACTGGATCACGACCTGAAAACCTTATCACAAGGAGTATACTTAAAACCCTCTGATGAGTTCATCAACCGCGTCATGCAGGGAATATCAACCCCAGTCCTGTTTCAAATATACTGGCTCAAGACTCCATTAAGAGCCGCAGTAGCTATTCTTTTACTGGTTACATTCATTGGCTTGAACGCCTTTTCTCTCAAATCAATCTCAAATTACGCCGATACTTCGACTCAATCTTTCGAGCAAGAATTTACAGAGATTGAATTCACAATGGAGGATCTAGGGTGGTTGAGTACCAATTACCCGCAGATTGTTATGGAAGAATAAACAGACCCTACACGAAGTCACTACCCCCGATTGTATACCAAACGAATGTATTCATAAAAACACGAAGATGACTAAATACACGATTTCTAACGCATGATCCAATGAATACCATGACCAGCCGAATTTTAGTCTTTGCCCTTATTTTCCTTGCCGGACTCAATCTTTTTTTGGTATGGACGATTTGGAGTCACCCTGAGTTCCGTAATGCAGAAAGTAGATTCGAAGAGCCGATGAACCTAAGACCCTCACATGGAGATTGGGAAGAACGCTTAAAGGATCGGCAGGCAAGAGAGATGAATCGATCCTTTCCGCGAGTTGAAGAGGAGATGCAGCAACGGGCGGAACAATTTTTAAGACAACGTTTTGGATTTACGGATGAGCAAAGCCGCCAATTTGCACAGATGAGAGGTGAGCACATGAGATCAGCCCTTGAAACCCAAAGACAAATCAATTCGATTCGGCAAAAATTACTGCTTAGAATTCCGGAATACGCTGTCTCTCCAAGCGTGCTTAAAGATCAAGAAGAGCGTTTAGCTCAGGTGGATCGTTTGATGACGGAGCTCCAACGAACAGAGGAATTTCAAGAATTAGAGAATCAGCTACTGGAATTAGAGCGACGAAATCTAAAGCATATGGTTCAACTTAGAGCTTTGATGAATGCTGACCAAGTGGAGCAATTTGACATGACAATGCCTCGCTATCTGTTTCGTTTTCAACAAGGACCTGGAGGACCCGCCGGAGGTCCAGGAGGAGGTCAGGATGGAGGAGGTCCCAATAGGCGACCTGGTTCATAACACCTAGTAGATCCAAGGCTTTAATTTTGGCAAAAATTTTGGTTTCGTGTACATTGCATGAGTTTATGTGGATACACCCCATAACCGTATCACCCCTTCACGAAATCGATCTACTATGAGCTCAGCAGCTGCGGAAACTTCAACGTTTTTTGGCCATCCGCGTGGTCTTTCTACCCTCTTTTTTACAGAACTTTGGGAGCGATTTAGCTACTATGGAATGAGAGCATTGTTGGTGCTTTACATGACCACAGAGACGATTGGAGCGAATCCTGGGATGGGTCTAAATGTGGGGGAGGCTACGGCCATTTATGGTCTCTATACCTTCTTTGTTTACGTTCTATCCCTTCCAGGTGGCTGGGTAGCGGATAATCTCTGGGGTCGCCGTAAATCCGTTATGGTAGGTGGGATCATCATCGCATCCGGGCACTTTAGTATGGCGGTTCCATATGATGCCATGTTCTTTTTGGGTCTTGCCTTGATTTCCATTGGGACGGGTCTCCTGAAACCGAATGTGAGTTCCATCGTCGGCGATCTCTATCCTGAAGGAGGTGCCCGTCGAGATGCCGGGTTTTCCATTTTCTATATGGGGATCAACTTAGGGGCTATTTTAGGCCCACTACTGTGTGGGTTTTTTGGCGAGGGATATAATTGGCATTTGGGATTCTCATTGGCCGGATTTGGTATGGTATTGGGCTTAATTTCTTACCAGTATGGAATGAAATACATGGGAGATGCGGGCTTACTTCAAACCGAAGACGATGACGTAACATTACAAGCTCGCTCTCGAAAGTTCTATACAATATCCTCCATTTTTGTCGCTGCATTGGTTACGATTGGTTATCTCGTTGGGTCGGGTACCATAATGTTGGATTTGCAATCAGTGGCTAAAAATTTAGGAGTGGTTGCGGTGTTAATCACCCTAGGATATTTCGCATATATCATCTTTTTTGCGGGACATACGAGTGAAGAGAAAAAGCGCCTTGGGGTAATTTTATGGCTCTTTATTCTTGCTGCTATATTTTGGTCAGGATTTGAACAGGCGGGATCTTCATTGAATCTATTTGCAAAAGACTTAACAAATCGAGTCATTTTCGGGTCCGAGATCCCAGCCAGTACCTTGCAATCTGTGAACTCCATCTTTATTGTCATTTTCGCTCCAATATTTGGCTGGCTTTGGACCTCGTTGGCAACACGGAATGTAAATCCTTCCATTCCAGCAAAGTTTGCTTTGGGTTTATTTGGACTAGCAGGTGGATTCTTTGTTCTCTCCTGGGGTGCAGCGAATGCGACTCCGGAATCTCCGGTTAATGCGAGCTGGCTGGTTGTTACTTACTTCCTGCATACGGTTGGAGAACTCTGCTTATCACCGGTTGGTCTTTCCTCGATGACAAAGTTAGCTCCGAAAAACCGGGTTGGACAGATGATGGGGATCTGGTTTGTAGCGGCGGCTTTAGGAAATTTGATCGCAGGTCTTTTCGCGGGCTCTTTGGAGAATCTGCTTCCAACTGAGCTCTTCTGGCAAGTGGCATTGATTACGGGCGGTGGCGGAGTTGTAGCACTTCTTGCAGCGCCAGGGGTTCGTCGACTCATGGGGGATGTCCAGTAAAGTGGGTTTAGTGCTTTGGAGATAACTCAAAAACCAGCCATTGCTGCGGTTTCGACCCCTGTTGGAGAGGGGGCCTTGGCGGTAATCCGGATTTCGGGAGAGAATGCTGTTACTGTGGCGGAAGCTTGTTTTAAAGGAACGGTGAGAATCTCCGAAGCTCACACTCATACTCTTCATTACGGACACATTGTAGACCCGGTTAGCGGTGCAATGATCGACGAGGCCATGGCAGCCGTTTTTCGCGCACCCCGAAGTTTTACAGGCGAAGACTCCATCGAAATCACCTGTCATGGAGGAGTATTGGTTACACAACAAGTCTTCGAAACCGTACTTAGAGCCGGGGCACGGGCAGCCGAACCGGGTGAATTTACCCAACGTGCGTTTCTAAACGGGAAAATGGATCTTTCGCAGGCCGAGGCCGTGGCAGATCTGATACATGCGCAAAGTGAGAGCGCGGTTCAAGCGGCACGAATTCAATTGCAAGGGAAGCTTGGAGATGCTGTTGCCGCATTTCGACAGCAGTTGATTGACGCCACAGCTATGATCGAGCTCGAACTCGATTTCTCTGAAGAGGATGTGGAATTCGCCAATAAGATGCAATTAGTGGCTCTCTTGAAAGCACTTCAAGCTCAAATTACCCTCCTCTTAAAGACGTATGAATCTGGACGATTAGTGAAAGATGGAATTCGCACGGCCATTATTGGCCGTCCCAATGCCGGAAAATCTACGTTATTAAATGCTCTGGTTGGTCACGAACGGGCAATTGTAACAGAACTGGCCGGCACCACCCGAGATACAATCGAAGTGGACTGGTCACACGGAGGGTTGCTTTTTCGTCTCATCGACACGGCAGGCCTAAGGGAAACTGAAGACATTGTCGAAGCAGAAGGGGTTCGACGATCCCAACAAGCACTTGAATCGGCCGATCTGATTCTATATTTGAAAGACGCTTCTCAGCCGTTGAGCGAGGAGGAGATCCAATCGATCCGAATTTTACAAGAAGCAGCGTCTTCCAAAGCGCCTTTTTTACGGGTACTGACTCAGATGGATAAGGTGGGGGACGCCAAGTCAGATACCGGTAAAATAAATAAGCAACAACCCAGCTCAGAAAAACCGTCTCAAAAAGGCACAGAGTGGCACCTCCACATCTCCGCCCTCACCGGACAATCCCTTGATGAACTCAAAGAGAGAATGCTCACCGAAGCTCTGACCGGTGGAAAAATCGACGCCGAAAGTTTAATGGTAACCTCATCTCGTCACCGAGATGCTCTCCAAAAAACAGGGCAGTTCATTGCAAATGCGTTAAAAGGACTCGAAGTCAACCTTCCCGGAGACTTGCTCGCCATCGACCTGAGGGGCGCACTTCATCAGCTAGGCCTTATCACGGGCGCCATTACCACAGAAGATGTGTTAGACTCGATCTTCAGCCGATTCTGCATTGGGAAGTGAAAAAAGAATCCCATAAACTAACCTCTTAAAAGGGTCATAAAACACACATTAAAGAGGCTATAAATTTTTTATAACTACTTGAAAAGTAGTTACTTATTTACGACCCTTTTATAGGATTTATATTGTTGCACTCGTCTGGAATATCAAGAAATCTAACCCTCTCAATTAGACCATCGCCGAGGAAACCGATATGAAAAGCTCTCTCCATCTGCGGTTAACAAACTCTCTTTGCGCCTTTTTCCTCTTTGTTTTTATCATCCTTCAAGTGGATCTGTCACAGGCTCAAATCAAAGAGAGAATACAGGACCTAAACAAAACAGGTGCACCTCAATCATTCTCGATTGACTTATCTCTTCCAACTCCTCAAACTCAAAAAATCGAACAGGAAGAATGGAAGAAAAAAGTTGACCCTATGATTCTTTGGTCCACACTAGACGTGGACTTCACGGCCATGACTCGGCATAAAGTAAGCCGGGGGCTAGATGAAAATTCAATTGGTGTTCTGCTCAAGGTAGAGGACGAATCGGTTGTCAACACTCTTCCTGGTTTTACATTGACGGCTTGCTCTCCTCGCACGGATATTTGCAATGGGTATTTGGATCTAGATTACGTCCAACCGGTCGCCAGCAATCCGGGTGTCTTGAAAATGGAAGCTTCCCGAATTCAACACGCTCTCCATTACAATAGCCGAGCCATGATCGGGGTAGATAAAATTCACGAAGGCCAGGAACTACCCCAACCCTACAAGGGTGAGGATGTGATTGTTGGAGTGATCGATTCCGGGATCGATTTTGACCACCCTGACTTTCAGGCAGAGAATGGGACGCGATTGTTATACCTGTTAGAATATTCGGCAACTCAACCGGAACCCTATATCTGGAGCAAAAATGACATAGACCAAAAGCCAGAAGAAGTCACACAAATTGACGGAGCTGGCGGATCGGGACATGGAACTCATGTGACAGGATCTGCCGCTGGCGGAGGGAAATCGGATGCTCAATTTACCGGAATGGCCCCTGAATCGGATATCATCTTTGTGAAGGGAATACGCGATCACCAAAGTAACGGTGGATTTGAAGACAATGATGTGCTCAATGGAGTGAACACCATTTTTTCAGTGGCTGAACAACTTGGGAAACCCGCCGTTGTGAATCTTTCACTTGGAGGGAATTATGGGCCTATGGATGGAACCAGTTTGTATGAGCAATATTTAACTCAGCTTCAAGGAAAGGGGAAAATTATCGTGGCTGCAGCTGGGAATGAAGGCTTTGATTATTTGAATGCGAATACCACCATACTTACCGGAGAAATCACAGCCGTCACGAGCTATCCAACCGTCAAAGAGGAGTTTTTCACGACGATTTGGTATGACAAAGGCGCCATTACGAACTATCGTGTAATGGCCATTGGACTAAATCAACAGAATCAGTTTTACATTGCCGGTGATACGGATTGGTTAGCGACGGGAACGGATAATCTGACACAAGAGAGGGGAATCGAATTGATCGATCCTGCGACGGAGAATCCAGCAGGATATATTTTACACTATTCTCAGAATGTCGAAGACGAAGGAAATGGAGATGGAGAGATTCAAATCAAGGTGTTTGATGGATACGAAGTTGGTTCCGGATTACCCTTTGCCTATCTCGAAAATTATTTATGGATCACGTTTTTGAGTTCCGGTAGTGGGCCGGGTGGGGACTTTAACCTCTATTCGAATGGAGCAGAGAACTATCCCTATCAAGTGGTCGAATTTAACGGAACCCGTTTTTTACCCGGAAATCGAAATTACTCTGTTGGGACTCCTGCTACCGCGGATAGCGTGATTTCGGTAGGAGCATTTGTTTCTACAAATTCGTGGACCACCGATTTGAAGGGGCCGGCTAGTTTGAATTATCCCTTGGACTTCGACCGATCTGAATTCTACACCCCTGAAATCGGAGAAATCGCCTATTTCTCAAGTAGAGGCCCAACCCGAGACGGGCGAATGGCACCCGTGATCACAGCTCCTGGAGATAAGATTTTTTCCGCCAGATCTTTTGATATCGAAACGTCGATTCTTCTGGAGTATGGGATGCATTTAATGGGTTCTGGAGATTACGTCAGTATGCAGGGAACCAGCATGGCAACCCCGCATATCACGGGGATCATTGCATTAATGCTTCAGATTAATCCGAATCTGAGTTATAAAGAGATTGTGGAGATCTTTTCAACCAGCGTTACTCGAGATGAACAAACCGGAAATTCGCCAAATAATATCTTCGGGTACGGACGGATTGACGCCTACAAAGCGATAAAGAGCACTCTTATCGCGACATATACGGAGTCTGATCCTGAAATCGCTACAGAGTTCAAACTTTTACAGAATTACCCGAATCCATTTAATCCATCCACGACGATAGGTTTTATCTTGCCAAAAGGCTCGGATGTTTCGCTCGATGTGTACAGTATTACCGGCCAAAAAGTAGCGACTTTATTATCTGGACAACTTAGTCAAGGCTATCATGACGTTCAATTTGATGCCTCAGCGTTATCGACTGGGATCTATTATTATCGTTTGACCTCTGAGATGGGTGTGCAGACGAGGAGTATGATTCTGTTGAAATAGGCGAAAGTGTTGAAAAATGGGGGTGATATTGAGATCATATTCATTACCCCACTTGAATCTGCTGTGAATTTTAGTACTTTTCGTTCTTCTCAAATTCACTCAGATAACCTTTTACTCTCGATAATTCATTGAATGAAGCCTCTTTCCTGATACGTGTTGCAGTATCGGATGACAAGATCTATTCCACACTCATTACGGATGAAATGGAGGCGAGCGCTAAAGCTCGCGGAACAGGGATTGCAAAGCGCACTCCCGAGTACATTGAACAAAAGATGGATGAGGGGAAAGCAGTTATTGCTTTCGATTCGAAGGGCGAATGGGCGGGGTTCTGCTACATCGAAGAGTGGGGTCATGGGAAGTTTGTAGCGAACAGTGGATTGATTGTGGCCCCGCAGTATCGCAAAACGGGGGTTGCGAAGCAGATTAAGAAAAAGATTTTTCAGCTCTCTCGGGAGAAATATCCTACTGCCAAGATTTTTGGATTGACAACGGGTCTCGCTGTGATGAAAATTAATAGTGAACTTGGGTATAAACCCGTTACCTATTCTGAACTCACAGACGACGAAAAATTTTGGAATGGGTGCAAATCCTGTGTGAATTATGATATTTTGATGAGTAAGGATCGACAAACGTGTCTTTGTACGGCCATGCTCTACGATCCCAAAGACGGAGTTTCTCCTCAAGAAACGAAAGAGTATTTCCAGGAGAAGAAATCGGTCTTTGAGCGATTGTTCAGAATTAAGTGGCTTAAATTGCGATAAGCGGAGGTTGGAAGGAAGGCGAAATAAGCCTTTGTTCGAAATCACAGAAAAGACTGCCATGGCACATAAACGAGTCGTTTTAGGATTTAGTGGTGGGCTCGACACCACATTTTGCGTGAAATACCTGGCAGAGGATCAGGGGTATGAGGTCCACACGGTTACGGTAAATACAGGTGGATTTTCCGCGGTTGAATTGGCCGACATTGAGCAACGAGCCCTTGAGCTTGGGGTGGCGACTCACACCACGATTGACGCCACCGTATCCTACTACCGCAGAATCATACGATACCTTGTTTTTGGTAACATTTTAAAAAATCAGACCTACCCGCTAAGTGTGTCGGCAGAGCGTTTATCTCAAGCGCTCCATCTGGTCGAACATGCCCGGAAAATTGAGGCTACAGCCATTGCTCATGGCTCGACCGGCGCCGGGAATGA
>JAURMN010000074.1 GCA_030830725.1 Balneolales bacterium
GAGGCTCATGTACAACCTGAAATACGTCAACCCGAATGGACGTTCACCATTGGGCTCTTTATTTTAGCTTCTTTGACTCTTTACTACGGGCTCGAACCTTTACTTCCTGTTGATAGTCTATTTGAGTTGTTAAGCAGTTATTAAACTGGATTAAATCCTTGTAAATAGTTGCTGCAAAAGGGTGCCGGTTCACGGTCTTGACGCACCCTTTTCAATTCCTTCATTTCTTGTCTCTGGTTGGATAAATTCCTATATTAGAAGTCTGTCTTAACTCGAGGGAGCTTGAGACTGTTTTCATCGTAAACCGATGCTGCACCGCAGTATCATCGAAAACAACCATAGACCCATATTCCTAATGCATAATTATTACGAACTCACCTATATCCTTTCTCCTGTTCTGGAAGAAGGTGCCGTTCAGACGCAGGTCGATCTTGTAAACAGCTGGATCGAGTCAAATGGCGGTAAAATTGATGAAGTAGATCAGTGGGGCCTCAAGAAGTTTGCCACACCCATGGAGGGTAAATCCAATGGTTACTACATCAACATGTTTTTTACGGCTCCGTCCGACACCGTAAAAGTGATTGAGCGCAATATGAAAATCAATGACGAATTTATCCGTCATCTCACGCTCAAGTATGATGCGAAAATGAAGCGCTACCGAGAACTTCAGAAAAAAGGCGAAGTTCCATCTATCTTTGTAGCAGAACCTGAAACTGTGGAGGAAGAATCATGATTAAAAATCCGTCACATCCAAAAAAAGGGAATCTCAGAACCCGTGAGTGTCGTTTCACCAAAGCTGGGATTGAATACATTGATTACAAACAGACGGAAACCCTTGAACGTTTTATTAACGACCAAGGTAAAATTCTTCCACGTCGAGTGACCGGTAACAGTGCGCACCATCAGCGCCAATTGGCCACCGCCGTCAAAAGAGCCCGTTTTATCGGACTTCTGCCATTTGTTGCAGAAAACGTTCGCTAAGACCTTCCGGTTTCTACTAACAGCAGATATTCATTCTATCATGAAAGTCATACTTACCGAAAGCATTCCTAATCTTGGCCATGAAGGCGATGTAGTCAATGTGAAGCCAGGTTACGGCCGGAATTTTCTGATTCCGCAATCGAAAGCCGTATTGGCTACAACGGGGGCACTCAAATCTCTTGAAAACCAGCGCGCAGCTATAGAGGCTCGTGCAGCCGAGGCCGTCGCTGCGGTTGGACAGCTCATCAAAAAAATTGAGAAACTTACGCTTAAATTCGAAGTGAAGGTTGGGGAAGAAGACCGAATTTTCGGTTCTATTACCAATCGTAACATCGCAGATGCCCTGGCAGAAGAGGGGGTTGAAGTCGATCGCCGAAATATTACCTTAGCTGAAGAGATCAAAACCCTTGGAACTTACCAAGCTGTGATTGCACTTCTGGGGGATATGAAAGCAACCGTAAACTTTAATGTAGTCGAGGAAGAAGCGTAAAAATCTTTCTCGTCGCATGAAGACTATGACCTTTAGGTCGCTCTTTAAACTTGTCGTGATTTTAACTGGGCTCTTCTTTTCGAGTAAAGGAAGAGCCCAGTTTTTAGATCCAGTGTCCTTTACTGTTGATCAGCACCCTCCAAGTGTCCAAGCAGGTGAGCCTTTTGCGGTTCAAATTTCTGCAACAATAGAAGGAAAATGGCATCTCTATTCCATTCTAAACGCTCCTGACGCAGGTCCCTTTCCAACACAGTTTTTCATCGAATCCGAAGCCTTTTATCCCACGGATTATGCCCGTGAAAGTAAGGCCGTCATTGAGTTTGATCCCAATTTTGAAACGGATCTTGGGTGGCATTCTAAATCCGCTCAATTTTCTTTGCAAATGGCTTTTGATCCGGATCTAAACGGGTTTGGCACCTCACAAGATGTTCGGGTTAGAGTTCGCTATCAAGCATGTGATGATGTTTCCTGTTTACCTCCAAAATCAAAAGAAGTTTCCTTTAGGATTGACATAATGGGCGCGCCCGAAACTCCGATTCAGCGAGCTTCTGTATCACAATTTGTTGGAGAGCAGCCTGGAGAATATCGTGTAGATCCTGCCGAGATGACGGCTGCGATGGCTCAGATTCGACAACAAGAAATCCTGGGTAATCGTACGAATCTCGCAACGGAAGGAGTTTTTTCCTTTTTATGGATTGCTATTACAGCCGGATTTGCCGCTCTTCTCACGCCTTGCGTCTTCCCAATGATTCCCCTTACCGTTTCGTTTTTCTCCAAACAAAGTGAGCAAAAGAAAGGAAATATTGTTCATCAAGCCCTGCTTTTTGGAGGCTCAGTCGTAATTACCTTTACCTTGATTGGGGCTCTTCTTTCTCTTTTGATTGGAGTTTCTGGTGCCAATCAATTTGCCTCCAATCCGTGGGTAAATCTGTTTATCGGCTTAACACTCGTCATATTTGGAATCAGTTTACTCGGATTTTTTGAACTTCGATTACCCTACCAGCTTACAAATTGGTTAAATCGTCAAAGCACGGAGAGTTCTGGCGTCCTAGGAATTCTGTTTATGTCGTTGACGATTAGTGCTGTTTCATTTTCTTGTACAGCACCTTTTGTAGGAGCTGTCTTGGCAGCAACAGCAGGAGGGGAGTGGTTTTATCCGATTCTTGGTATGATTGGGTTTTCGACCGCATTTGCGTCTCCTTTTGTCTTACTCGCTATTTTTCCAGACTGGTTGCAGTCTCTACCCAAAAGCGGGTCCTGGATGAATCTGGTTAAAGTAACCCTGGGATTCATCGAATTGGCGGCTGCGATCAAGTTTATTTCGAATGCCGATCTCGTATGGCAATGGGGATTGATCTCGCGTCCGTTTAGTATTGCGGCCTGGATGGCGCTCTTCTTACTCGCCTCATTTTACTTATTGGGTCTTTTTGTCTTGTCTGGAGAAAAACGTCCTGAATCAATTTCACCAGGCCGTGTAGTAGCAGCTTTCCCATTTCTATTACTAGTCGTTTACCTGATCCCTGGATTAATGGGAGCTTCTCTGGGCATTTGGGATGCTTGGCTTCCACCTAAACAGGCTACGGATGTTAGCGTGGTGATGTCCGTACGAAGTGGACTCCAGGTCTCATCTGGTTCGGGTGTTTTAGATGAGGAAGCATGGTCTGAGAATTATGAGAAGAGTCTTGAAACAGCTCGCACAGAAAATATCCCGGTCTTTGTTGATTTTACCGGCTATACATGTACCAACTGCCGGGCTATGGAAACGAATGTATTTCCCTTACAGGAAGTTCAAGAGCGATTTTCTCAGTACGAATTAGTACGTTTATATACCGATGACGGGATTACTGGCCCAGAATATCAACGACTTCAATTCGAACTGACAGGAACCGTTGCGCTGCCAACCTATGCCATTGTGGATCCACATAACGGGAACGTGCTTGAACTTCTGGTCGGATATGTCCAACCTGAAAAATTTATTTCCTTCCTGGATCGGGGCTTGCAGTCATACCAGCCCTCACAGAATTAATCTGTGCATTCTGAATTTACCTTCAAGCCAATCATCTAACGTAATTGGATTCCTGATAGGGATCCTTCTTTTCTCGGCCGGATTTGTTCCGCAGGTTGAGGGTCGAATTTCATCCAGCACGCCAAAAATACCTATTGAGGCCTCGTTGTCGGACAATGCCGACTCGCTAAGAGTGTTCACGTTTGAGTTTCCATTTTCAGAATCTGATTCCGTTCATCACATTGGTTTTTTCTTCCAGGTGGAAGCCATTGTTGTAACGTTGGGGGATAAGACTATTCCCGAGACTCTTTATTCTCTGGAAGTATCCAAAGGACTTTTTTCGCTGAGCCCTGAACTTCGCGACGAATGGGCAAGATTCCAACATGAATCACTTTTAGAGTCGATGGAAAGTAAATCTTACGATGATACTTTGTCATCGAAATCAATCCTCCTCACTCTACGTTTGCACATACACGCAATCGGCTATCAACCCCCAGTATTTACCGAAAGTCTTCCACAGTTATTAATTCCGGATTCAGTGGCAATGGATAAACGCTATCGGAATTATACAGCTTCAGAATCAGCCACTCAATTACGTTCGAAAACAACTATCCGACAGTCCGGTTCGATTACTCGTGGATTTACCTTGGGTACAAATCAGGACCCTTACTTAAACAGTGCCCTCGATCTGCAACTGAGTGGTTACCTTACCGAAGAACTTCAACTTCAGGCTACATTAACCGACCAAAATCTTCCTTTCCAAGCCGATGGTGCCACGCAGACGCTAAATGAGTTTGATCGGGTGCACATCGCACTGCGATCCCCTTTCGCTCAAATTGAGATGGGAGATGTCGATCTCAGTCTAGCAAATGGAACCTTTGGAGTTTTGAAAAGACGTGTACAAGGAGCTTCTGCCAACTGGTTAGCTGGTAATGAACGAACTATGGGAGTATCGACGGGTCTTTCCGTTCAAAGGGGTACGTTTCATTCAATTTTGATTCAACCTTTGATCGGTGTAAGAGGGCCATATTCCCTAGAGGGGGCTTATAACGAGCCATTTATCACAATTGTATCCGGATCTGAGCGGGTTTATCTGAATGGAGAATTGCTGACCAGAGGGGTAAACCAGGACTATACGATCGATTATGGACTTGCTGAAATCGTGTTCACCGGAGACCGGTTTATGACTCCGGAAGACGATATTCAAGTGGAGTATCAATATTTAAACAGAGAGTATAGCCGAACCCTTTTTACAGCTTCTTCATCGGCATCCGAACTTCTTTCCGGACGAATGAAACTATCGGCTACCTACCTTAGAGAAGCAGATCAAAATGAATCAGCACGCACCGATTTACTTCGAATAAGTGGAGATATAGAAGAGGGGACAAGGGTTTCAGGTGCAGACTCGGTAGGATACTCACAGGACTCGGATTACATTCGTTACACTCGTATCGATACACTTATTCAAGGAGAATCCATACCCATCTATCGGCACATCCCAGGCAGCTCAACCAATGCCTGGAGGGTGCGATTCAGTGAAGTAGGTCAGGGAAATGGGAGTTATCAACGTGCCATAGAGGCTGAAAACGGCTTAATTTATCAATGGGTGGGACAAGGTAGAGGGGCATATGAGCCGTTGGTGCCGTTGCAGGCCCCTCGTTCACACCAGCTTATGGTATTACATTCCCAAACCGCGCTTAATCCTAGTCTTACATTTCATGCTGAATGGGCTGTCAGTGATGTAGACTTAAACCGGTTTTCAGATTTGGATGATCAGGATAATGTGGATCATGCTTTGCGATTCAGAATGGTAACAGACTCCCTTCGTTTGGGATCTGTAGACCTTGATCTAGGGTGGACTACTCAACACTCAGGTTCTCGATTTGAAGCCTTTGAGCGGATCCGGGATACGGAGTTTAATACCTTCTGGGGAAGCAATTTAGATCTTCGAAAAAGTGGTCAGAAAGAATGGTTCAATCAATTAAATATGGCCGCCAGATTTCAAAATAATTGGCAAATCAGTGCATTGGGAGAAGGAATTCTATTGGGGGAGTATAATGGACTTCGGGCTCAAAGCAGGCTTACTCTAGGAAATTTTGGAACTATTGAGATTGCAAATTCGACACTTGAGTCGGCTGGAGCTGACCGGCGATTCGAAAGAAAAATTCATGAAGGGAGCTTACAGTATCCAATCCCGTTGTATCGGGCTGATTCTGACAAGGGAAACAATTTCAATGATCATGCATCGGTTTCAGGGGGACGAGAAGCCTTTGCGATACGGGTTACTCCTATGGTTTCTTGGATGCATGAAATACTGGACGATCGAACAATTTCGACAGATTTTATCGATCCGGCCAGTATGGACCTTATCCACTTTACCCCCGGTATTAAACTGACTATTCGAGACCTCGAATTATCCGGAAGCTATGGGTGGAAGGAGATCAAAAGGGGATATGAGGGGATTTTACGGGATGAATCTAATTCCACTATATTGGAAGCCGGGTTCACTTGGAAGCCCGTGGATCGGTCCTTTTCAACCCAAACGACACTGGGAGTATTACAGCAATCAGTTGAGCCTGAATTTGATACGGCTAACCAACAAAGCCGTAGATTCAGAATGAAATCTTCTTCACGATATGGACATGAAGAGAGAGGAGTCTCTGGATTTCTTACCCTGCAGATTTTTAGTGAGCAAAAACCCCTCTTTCAAGAGGCATTTGTGTTTACTGGTCCCGAAGTCGGTTCCTTTATCTGGGAGGATTTAAATGGAGACGGTGTGCAGCAGGTCGATGAGTTTTTCACTGAGATTGTAGAGGGAGAAGGGGTCTACTCACAGCAATTTATTCCTTCAAATAGCTTTGAGCCTGTTACAGATATGCAAGCGCAATGGCAACAACGTTTCGAGTTGTTTCATACAGAAAGGAATCAGGAATGGAATATCGAATGGTTTTCGAATCTGTCATTGACGGAGACTTCCAATCGACGTGATCCCGCGGATTTATACAGATTGAAAATCTCAGCGTTTCAGAATCCGGAATCGACTCTGAATGGAAGAATTCGCGTACTTCAGGAACTCGTGGCCAGCCAGGGTAATGGATATGGTTCTCGATTCTCAGCCCGGGCAGAGATTACTCAATCCATGCAAAAAAGGGGTCTGGGGGTTGAGGATCGGAATGAGTTTGGGTTTTTTACCTTTGGGGAATGGAAACCGGGCAATCGTACGCGCTTCTCTCACGAAATAGGGTACACTGGGATTAATATCGTTCATGATCGACTGATAAATCGAAATCTGGATATACGAGGATGGCTGACCTCGCATCTCCTTCAAACCATGTGGAGTCGATCTTATCAGACCTTATTTCGATTCACGATTGAATCCAAAAAAGATTTCTTAGAATCTGTCAACCAAGAGATTACTCCGAAGGCATTCAGAACAGTGTTGCGTCTTGAGCAGCGATTTTTTGTATTTAGAACAGTAGAAGGGCAGGCGGATGTAGAATGGCGTAATGCCTTATTAAAGGGTGTCTCATCCACGTATTCGCAATATGAACTTACGGCTGGTACAGGTCAGGGGAATAGCTGGGTTTGGTCAGTTAGAGCAGAAGCCAAGTTGAATCAGACCATGCGAGGAGGATTAAGGGTCAGTGGCAGATCTGGATTCAGTGGGGCAATCAGGCAAACAGCGGAGATAACGGTGCGGGCACTATTTTAAAAAACTTGTCAAGGAATAGAGATACGATTCATCCGTCCGATGAATGAAAAAAATTTTTAAATAATTAACATTTCTTTAAGATCCTTCAAGGGTTCATTAAAACAGGCCAATACCCTATTATTTATCTCTTTATCTCAGAGGTGAAACCTCACAACGGGGTTACGTGGTTTTTTTTACAAGACATCCCTTTGCTATTTACTTTGAATCGAAGTATAATCAACGTTTAGCGTAAACAAACATCTGTATACGTATAAATTTAGATTTCGTTACACTCTCATAACAAAAACTACCCGGAGATAACTTATGACTTCGTTTGCTCTCTTTATTCTGCAAGCAGATGCCGGATTCTTCAATGTGATTGTTGAAAAATTCAATGAAGGTGGCCCTTGGATGTGGCCGGTATTGATCGCGTTGATTCTTGGTCTAGCCATCTTTTTGGAGCGTATTATTACCCTCAACCTTGCGGATGTAAATACCCGTAAATTCATTGTAGATGTTCAACAAGCCTTAAATGAAGGTGGAATTCCTGCTGCACAGGAGCTTTGCTCTACTACTCGTGGTCCAGTTGCCTCTGTTTTTCAGGCTGGTCTTATGAGAGCAGATGAAGGTCTCGAAGCTGCTGAAAAAGCCATTTCAACCTACGGATCTATTGAAATGAGTTTCCTTGAAAGAGGCCTGGTTTGGTTATCTCTCTTCATCGCTGTCGCACCGCTTCTTGGATTCCTTGGAACGGTGGTAGGGATGATTGAAGCTTTTGACGCCATCCAGGCGGCTGCCGATATCTCTCCAAGTCTTGTGGCTGAAGGGATTAAAATTGCTCTTTTGACCACTGCTGGAGGACTTCTTGCAGGTATTATTCTTCAAGTTGGTTATAACTATTGTGTGTCTAAAATCGACCGTCTCATCGCAGAGATGGAAGAGAGTTCCATTACCTTGATTGACTCTATTGCCCTGATGAAGGCTGGTAAGAAAATTAAACTGCCAGATCAGGAAGGTTAATTCATACTCAGTGTGGGAGAGAAGAGAAATCACTCTCTTCTCAATCACCGGAACCATTTAAGAAAACACACGTATTATGAATGCAATAGTAATCGGTTTAGTTCTTGCGCTTATTGGCATCGCGGCTGTATTGGTCGTCGTTTCCGGCGCTAAGAACATTGCAAACGGCAAATCTGACTTCAAAAAAATCGGCATTCTGTCCGTCCCATTTGTGATCTTTCTGATCTCACTTGTTGTGACAGGGGGTGCAGATGTAGCAGGAGTGGTAACAATGGTTGCCATGATGCTATTGATGATCGCGCTGATTGCCTTTACCGGGTTAAAGGGAACCTTTAAATTCTGATTGTAAAGCCATGCTTCTGAAAAAAAGAAAGCGTACAGAACCAGAGATTCCCGGCTCCTCTCTCGCAGATATTGCCTTTCTGCTATTGATCTTCTTTTTGGTAACAACGACGATCAATGTGGATACTGGAATCGGTCTAACCTTACCACCTATTCCCGATGAAAGTATTGAGCCACCACCAATCAAGGAGAGAAATCTCCTTAAGATCCTGGTTAGTGCACAAGGATTGGTATTGTTGGATGATCAACCATCCTCCATTACCGAGGTGAAAGAAAAGGTCAAAACCTTTATCAAAAACCCGGATAGCGATCCGAATCTTTCTGAATCTCCGGACAAAGCTATCGTGTCTATTAAAACAGACAGACGTACTCCATACAACGTGTATATCAACATGTTGGATGAAGTCATCGGTGCTTACAACGAGCTCCGTGATGAGGCTTCCATGGCCTCATACGGAGTGCCGTTCAAGAGTCTTGACGAGACATCCGAGGAGTATGAAAGAATCGCTAAGGATCTCTATCCGAAAAAAATATCAATTGCTGAACCTGATGAGGGGTAACTGAAATATGGCTCATTTTCAAAAAAAATCAGCGAAGACCAAACAAGATGTGCCTACATCGGCTATGCCGGATGTAGTGTTTATGTTGCTGATCTTCTTCATGGTTACGACAGTTTTGCGTGAGGTTGAACTGAAAGTTCAGGTCAACTACTCTGAAGCAGAGAACATTGAAAAGATCGAACAAAAGCGTCTTGTAAGTTATGTTTATATCGGTCCTGAACGTATCGGTCCGGGACGAGCAGGAGAAACAAAAGTACAAATTGACGATGCTATCGTAGATGATATCCAGGCAATACGTACCATCATGTATGATAAATTGCTTGAACAACCCAGGTTGATTGTTTCTCTTCGAATCGATAAAGACTCCGATTTTGGTCTGATTACAGACGTTACGCAAGAGTTACGTCATGCTGGAACTCTCCGGATTAATTACTCGACAAAGCGCGAAATTTAATCGGGAATCTAAATTTACGAGCCGCTGACGCAGAGGGCGATTCCCTACCTGGTCAGCGGTTTTTTTTTGCATATCCCTCCACATCTTGATGAATCAATAACATGAATACAGGAGCATTTGAAACTATTCAGGATATCGGAATCCATGAGGTAACCCGTCGTCTATCCGCTTCTCTTACACGATCTCATAGTGAAGAGGATGCAGTTCAGAAGGTTTTTTCGGGTATTAAGCATGAGTTACTTTGGTTTCAGGATGGGGTCCATTTCGATCTGACCTTTCATCCGTTTCAGGCCTTAGCGGTTAAGTGCCTGACACATGTCAAAAGCCTGGCTCTAGTTAACGGCTGGATACCTACAAACGATTCTGCGAATGGGGATTTAAAAATCACTTTAGCCTTGCCTAACCACATAAGCGTTGGCATGATGGAAGAGTTTGCTTTAGGCTTGGATCAGGCCGCTCACGAAGAACGTTTGACGATTTCTTCTCTGGACGTAACGGCAGCCCGTACAGCTTTGGGTATCGCCTGTTCCTTTCAATATTCTGTAACGGACTCCGGAATAGTTCCTCATCTATCAGGGACTCCAAAACCCGGAGATTCTATTTGTGTAACGGGAGATTTAGGAGCTGCATTTGCCGGCTTAAGAATCCTTCTTCGAGAAAAACGGATATGGATGCAACAGCAAGAGCTTCATAAAGATTCAACACTTGCATTCGAGCCTGAGCTTGATGCGTATACTGAGGCAGTCAAACGGCAATTGGCTCCTCAATGCAGAAAAGAGCTCAATCTGGCCATGGTTCAATCGGCGATCTGGCCAAGTTCCGTGACCCTACTCTCAAATGGGCTTTATAATGATCTTCAGAATCTGTTGATCCGAACCTCAATGGGAGCCGAAATATTTGAATCCGCGTTACCGGTCTCGATGGCGACGCGAGACATTGCCAATGAACTGGAGGAAGATGTGGATCGATATGCATTCTTAGGAGGAGAGGACTATGAAATTCTCTTTACACTCTCTCCAGATCAGGTCGACAGACTCCAAGAACATTTTCGCGATTTTGTCGTTATAGGAGAGATTAAGCCTCAAAAAGAACAATTTATTATTCATACAACCGAGAGAGGGGCCGAAACACACTCCTTGAATGGGAAATAGACCAGAAACACCTGAATACGCAAACGAAGAACTCCTCGAAAAGCGTTATATTTACGTTCCTAAGCCAAAAATTATTCTCACAGAGAAGGTAGCATGTCCGAAAAAGAGTCTATCAAAGCCGAAATAAATTCAGAGAACTCGACAGAGCCAAAAGCAAAGTCAAAGAAATCTCGTGGTCCAAAACTTGCCGAAAAAATTTCACCCATTAAGATGAAATCAAAACACTCTGAAAACGAGGGAGACAAACCGAACAAAAAAAATGGACGAGAGGGAAGACCCCCTAAATTTCCGGTCTGGATTTATGCCATTCCTATATTGATTTTATTGGCCTTCCAGTTGTTTTTCCTCCCGAGTCAGCCTTCATCCAGAATTAAATACAGTGATTTTCTCACGTATGTTGAGCAAGGGTACGTTCAAGATATTGTCATTACAAATGGAACCCTGATTGAGGGAGTATATAGTGAAAAGGCCGTTAAAGATGGAGTGATCGAAATTCCTCCTCAATCTGAAAATACCTGGCAAGTTGCACAAACGGAACCACAAAATCGATTTTCCACCATTATGCTAGAGGGAGATGATATTCGTCCTGTTTTGGATGAACATGAGGTAGCCTATGAGGTGCGGATCGAGGAAGATTGGTTCAGTGGCTTATTTATCTGGTTGTTCACCTTGTTGCTTTTGGTTGTTTTCTGGGTGTTTATTTTACGTAGAATGAATCCTGGCCAGCAGGTTCTGAGCATCGGAAAAAACAAAGCAGCACTTTACGATAAGCAAAGCGACAGTAAAGTATCCTTCAAAGATGTTGCCGGTCTGGAAGAGGCAAAGGGCGAAGTTGTAGAAGTAGTCGAGTTTCTAAAGAATCCTAAAAAGTTTACAA
>JAURMN010000075.1 GCA_030830725.1 Balneolales bacterium
GCTGTTTCCGCTTCAATCTGAGGGTTCCAATCTTGAATATTAAGCAACTCCTGCTCAGCAAAATCCACAGCCTGAGTATATAACTCCATCTCGAACAGAGTGCGCGCTTCCCAGAATATTGCCCATTGCCGAAGCTTTGAATCTTCGGCTATACGCCTTAATTCCCCAAATTTTTGTTGTGCAGAAAAAAACTCTTTACGGAAAAAATAGGATTTACCAATCAGCAAGAGAGAGGGTTCAACGAATTCAGACTGTTCATGTTTGCGTAGAATATCCGCACCTTTATCGATTGCATTTTGTAGCTCTTGATAACCGGCTTGCCCTGGGGGGAAGTACATTCGGATTGGTCTGCCTTCAATAACACTCAACTCTAAATTTTGATTTTTTTCATACCCGGCCTCAAATGAGGTCTCTGCATTGTAATAGGTGTTGTAATAGGCTTTGAAATTCTGCCAACTCTGTGGGACAGAAGTACTGCACCCTGTCCCAACAAGGAGCCCTGTAAAAAATAGGAGATAGAGAATTATTCGCATATCCAGTGGATTGTTCGAACCAGATTCAGATTGCACTCAAGCGAACCTGGCATTTACCCTATTCAACGGTACTTACCATCGCCATATTGGTTCGGCCTCGCTGGGCAATTGGCATTCCGGTTGCCACTATGATGCGATCGCCTTTTTGGACAAGGTTATGCTCTTTTAGATACTCTTCCATTAGACGTACACTCTGATCGGTATCAAATATCTGGTCAATTTTTACAGATTGAACACCCCAAACCAAGTTCAATTGACGTCGCACTTTTTGGCTCTCAGTAAACGCAATAATGGGTACTCTTGGTCTGTATTTAGCAATCCTTCTGGCTGTACTACCAGAGTGCGTTATGGTACTGATAACTTTCGCCTCCACATTCTCTGCCAGTGCCACACACGAGTGAGAAATGGATTCAATGACCTGCTTTTCCCTCCAGTCCGGTTTCTGATACACCAGTGAATTGTATAACGCAGGGTGATTATCCTCCACTGATCGAATAATTCGATCCATCGTTTTCACCGCTTCAAACGGATACTCACCAGATGCAGTTTCACCAGAGAGCATAACAGCGTCAGTCCCATCCATCACAGCATTGGCCACGTCCGAACTCTCCGCTCGAGTAGGACGCGGATTATGAATCATCGAATCGAGCATTTGGGTAGCTGTAATGACCGGTTTCCCTTTTGCCCTGCAAAGCTGAATAATCTTCTTTTGAGCAATAGGAACGCGCTCAGTTGGTACTTCAATTCCCAGATCCCCTCGAGCCACCATAATTCCGTCTGCTTCCTCGATAATATCTTCAATGACTTCCAAAGCCTCTGGTTTTTCAATCTTGGCAATGACGGCGGCCGTACTGCCTGCGGCTCGAAGTCGTGATGTAATCTCCTGAATATCCTTTGCCGAACGTACAAAAGAGAGAGCTACATAATCCACATCATGTTTGATTCCGAATTCTAAATCTTCATAATCTTTTTCAGTAATGGCAGAGGTTTTGATATTCACATTCGGCAAATTCACCCCTTTACGGGATTTAAGCTCTCCACCAACCACAACTTCAGCGATCAGTACCATCCCCTCTTTGCCTGTGATTTTTAGTTCCAAGAGTCCATCATCGATCAAAATTACATCACCCACGGAAGCATCACGTGTTAAATCCGGAAAATCAATTGGAATGACGGTTGGAGATCCCGTCACATTTTCTGAAGTAATCCGGACGGTTTGTCCAGGCACAATAATCTGCATTCCATCCTTCATCTGGCCAACACGGATTTTTGGACCTTGTAAATCCATCAGAATCGGGATTGAATATTGATAGGTGCGAGCCACTTTACGAACCCAGTTTATCGTATTGAGGTGATCCTCGTGGCTTCCGTGCGAAAAATTTAGCCTAGCAACATTCATTCCGGCTAAAAAAAGTTTTTCAATATTCTCTTGAGAACGTGTAGAGGGGCCGATGGTACAAACAATTTTCGTTCGACGGGTCGTTGAAATCATGATGTGTATTTAGTGGTTAATACTTCAGAAACTACTTTATCTGATTCTGACTGAACAAATACCGTATAGTTAGGAGCATAAATGGTACTTTATGGTGCTAAAAATAAGGTATTGTGGCGTTTTTTTCGCACTTTTACGGAAATGAAATATGAGTAAAACCAATCATGATGAGAAAACTGCAAACCGTTTTTCCATTTTCGAGGGATTCGAGGATTCAGGACAGAATCTCAACAGTGTTTTTGGGGATGATTTTTGGCAGTTTGCTATTAGCAACTGTGAGCTGTACCCGTTCTGTAAATCCAGATATCGAACGAGGTTCAGGATATGATTTCAGATTCGGGTTCCCGGAAATCAGAGCCTCGGCTATCGGTCTAATCACGGAAAACGGACAGCCACAAATTCAAATCTCGACTGATATCGTGTACTCCAGTCTGATTTACCGTACCGTCAATAATCGAACCTTCGCAAATGTATTAATTGAAATTGAAATTTTAGGTGCAGATGAGGGTTCAACCTATTCAAATCGTGTTCAGCATGCCCTTGAAATTGAAAGTGTGGATCAAACTATTATTACCACTCAGGACGCCTTTACATTTCAACGCGGATTACATGTGGATCCCGGGAATTACAGCATTACAATTAACGTATTAGACCAATCTTCCGGTAAAGCTACCGCCTCCGAACAAACTGCTTTTATTCCTGATCCGGATGAGCCGGTTTTAAATCTTACGACCATTCGCCTTTTGGGACGATCACCGATCGCACAAGGTGGTTTTGAATTCTTACCCGTCAGCACGTATGATGTACCCGGTCGTGTGGACAGCCTTCGTTTTTTACTTCAGGTGACTAATAATCTGGAAGAAAGTCCTCTTGAAATCAAGTCTCGTCTTCTTCGATTTGTTTCGGATGATTCACCCGCCAGACCGATGCATTTTAACAATTATGGAGCCTCGACTTTAGCTTACAAAGGAATTGAATACGATCGGAGTGAAACAATTACAGAATCGGTAAGGGAACTGTTTACTCCTGGAAGTGTCACCATTGAATACCCAATAGGTCGTCTTCTAGAAGGGAATTATCGCTTCGAAGTAAGGGCTATACGAGAGGGCATGGAGGAAGAGATTTTTAAAGCCCGTGATTTTTCGGTCAAAAGTCGTCACTACCCTGCTATTCAGTCGGCAAGAGAACTTGCAGCTCCACTCTATTACTTAATGGATGAAAAAGCGTATGAAGCCCTCATGTCCATTCAAGATGAAGATTCTTTAAAGCAGGCTGTCGATCGTTTCTGGCTATCCAATGTACAAAGCATGAGTGAAGCACGAGCCGTGATCGAAAAGTATTACCAGCGTGTAGAAGAGGCTAATAAACAGTTTTCCAACTTCAAAGAGGGTTGGAAAACGGATATCGGCATGGTGTATATTTTATTTGGTCCACCGTGGTACGTAGAACGAAAACTTAATATGATGCTCTGGTCTTACGCTTATGACCGCAGTGATCCACGATATAATTTCTTTTTCGAGCAACCTAAAGTGAAGAACGAGTTTTTTCCGTTTAATAACTACCTGCTTGAGCGAAATCAGGGGTATTATAATATCTACTACCAGCAGGTGCAGCTTTGGCTGACCGGACAGATCATAAGGAGAGATTTGTAGGTGATCAAATCTCTCTTAGAATCCACTCTTGTCACTTCAAGAAGTGATTATTTTAGAAGTGTGATCGCTCGCATTTCAAATTGACCTTCCGATTGCAAGCGAACAAAATAGAGTCCACTTGAGAGTAAGCTTGCGTCCCAAGTCACTGTAAATCTGCCTGCGGCACGTACTCCTTCCGTTATTTGTGCAATTTTACGACCCGTGACATCATAGACGGAAAGTTCAATAAATCCTGCTGTTGGAAGATTTACATCTATCGTAGTGGAAGGGTTAAAAGGATTTGGATAGATTGAACTAATCTCAGGCTTCACAGGTATTTCGGAGTTCTCTTCAACTGGTACTGTACTATTCACTGTCAAGGTTACGGGGATATTCTGAACACTATTTAGAGGGTCATTGGTCATCACCTGAAGTATTGTTGAGTAGGTACCAGGAGAAATCCCCTTCGTATTGAATATTACCTGAATTTCTTCCTCTTCCCCTCCCCTAACCGTTCCTGCATAGTCCGCGATATCTAGCCAGTCGAATAAATAAGGACGTTTGATCACCAGATTATCCAGGTCGATCAAGGACTTTGGATGCTGTTCACCAGCAATTGACAAATAAAAATGATCTACTGATATTCCTTCCAGCAAAGCACTTCCGATCTCTTGCTTTCCATCTACGTAATATTCCAGACGTTTTGAGGTTGTATTCAGTCGTATTTTAAGTTTTCGGTACGTATTCGAGGTAGCGTCAGAAACCAGATCTTCCCCCGTATCACGTAAGATTACCTCCCCAGTTTCTGATTTTGTAAATGCAAGAATACTTAAGAGATTATTTACAGCCATACCGGCCGTTAACTGTCCTGTGGAGGCATCGTACAATTGTATCCCAAAATAGGTAAAGCCATTCGTATTTGGATCTTTGGTGACAGAAAGATCGAATTCCATCTCAAAAACTCCCACACCTTGGGGCCCAAAAAATGGACTTTCAATATACCAAGCGGAACTCACACCAGCTTCGATTCTCATGTGGTTCTTTCCGGTAGAGGGCGCCGTTGTTTTGATCTGGAACATATTTTTTACATCATCAGTCCTCCACCCTCCCAGTGCTTGATACCCTCCAAATATTTTTGACTTAAAGTTTTCAAAATCTTCTGAATAAATAACACCAGACTCATCAGCCTTTGCAAAAATATTAGACCTTGGTTGTGCGAAATTCAATACATCATAATCTTTCAATTCATCGACTTCTCTGTCTTCCTCTCTAATGACGTCTTTTAAAGCGACGGATTGGGTTTGTTTTGCCATCCCTTGATCTGTGGTAGAGATTTGCCACATCAAATCTGAATTACCTGAGTTTGAGATCGTCACGGGAACCACAAATGTATCTTCTCGATTCATAGTTGAGACAATTTCCTGTACCGAAAAGTCCGTAACTGGTGGATCTAATTTGGTCATACGATAGTTTGAAACGGCTTGTTTAATCTCACGGTTACTCTGAGCCGCATTGGTGGGTCCAAAGATTTCAGATAAAGTGCCAGCCTGTGAATCACTCCATGTAACATCAGGAGATGAGAATACGGGTGCTTCCACTGATCGTACCGTATCTCCATTCAGCGTAGCCATACGATCCTGATAAGCCATAACCGACGAAAATGCTTCCGTTTCAGTTACCCATTGATAACCAACAGAATAGTGAAATAAACCTCCATAAATACTGGCTGCATTGGCCGTCTGAGTTCTAGAATGTGCGTTACCAAGATTATGTCCGATTTCGTGGATCAACGTGTAACCAGATAATACCTGTTGAACCCGATTCAACGAAAACCCGATCTCGGGATATCCTCCCGGAGAATTCAACAGCCAAGCGATACCCCCTACATCGCTCACTGAAAAGATTCCTGCTACTAAATCAGCGCCATACTGATCCCTATATTCATGTACTTCCTCCATAAATCCACCAGCATTCCAATTCGATGGGTTAAAAGCCGCTGATGTGGTTAATCGTTGTAGACGCTTACCAGAAGTTACCTCATCTTTAGTTTCATCATAATCCGTTTTGTAAGCAAATACAGGTCGCAGTTTAATGGGTATTTGACTGTTATCCAGTGCAGTTTGAGATAATATTGTTGCTTGAGATAGTAACTCTTCAATATTATTTACAGATTCGCAACCAGTTGATTGATTCACTCTACAATTCTTCGCAAAATCTTCAGCTGCCTGAGTATAGACGTAAAGAATATCGATGGTTGTCGAATCATAAAGTGAACCTGCCATGCCAGAGACTGATAAGCCACTTAAGATTGGTGTTGATACTGCTGCTATTGGCCCATCTTTTCTCCGGCTTGAAATATCAGCCCTTTTTTGAGATGATTCTCTGTATTCAGAAGATATTTGAGGAATAGAACTATGATCAAGATCATCATGTCCGCAAGAAAGCTCACCTAAATATTGTGGTTGAATTGTTGCCAAATAATGAGACGAGATATCCTCATCATACCGAATGTGTTTCAACGTATTCGAGTAATGATCATGATATTTGGCTGTAATACGATCTTCTGACAGCGTAGCGATTAATGTACTGCCATTCTCCGTGTCTACTGCTATAAAAGAAATAGTTCCGGGAAAATATTGCTCCAATCGCTTAATCCGCAAATTGTGATCGATTTGATCAAAGGTAAAACTCAGGGATTCATTTACACGGGGTATTCGAAAAGAGGCCTTATCCGCTCCTGATTCTGAAAACAAGTTTGAATTTAGTGTGATATACACGCGATCACGTTCATCGGCTGGAAGATGTGCACGGGAATGTACGTCAGAAATCGAAAATAATTGAAAGGTCTTGTTCTCTGTCTGTCCATGTAAAGCAGTAAGAGGTACTAGAGTGAGAATGAATAGTAGACGAATATGCATTTTCTTGAAATAAGGGTAAAAAAAAGCCCGCTTCATAAGAAGCAGGCTATATTTTTCATAATAAAAGTAGCTACTCTTATGGGCGAATAAAGAGTGTAGTCGTCTTCAAATTCTCAGAAGCAGGCACGTCTGAAGTTCCTTGAAGTTCTAACACAAGCTTACGTTCACCAGCAGCTAACGATCCAGCTATCAGATTTATTGGGACTCTGATTGAGCTTGTACCCTTAGCAATTGTAGCTGATGTACTAGCGATCGTAAAGTGAGTTCCAGATTCTGCAGTTGAAGCTGTACTTACCGAGAATGTTACGGTAAGGTCACTGGTTCGTTGTTCACCGATCAATTGAATA
>JAURMN010000076.1 GCA_030830725.1 Balneolales bacterium
CCTCGCGCGCCTCATCCAAACGGCACCGATCCCCATGCTGCGCCATCCACTCAATCGACTTCAGAATCTTATCCGCGGATTTCTGCCCCAATCCCGGCAACGCCGCCACGCGCCCATCCGCACACGCCTCTCGCAGCTCTTCCACTTCCGTAATCCCGAGCGCCTCATGGATTTTTACAATATTTTTCGGCCCCAACCCGCTAATGTTCAACCACTCCATCAAGCCCGCCGGCACTTTCCGCCGCAGCTCCTCCAGCACCTTAATCGTCCCGCCCTCCAGTTACTGCGTAATATCCTCCGCGATCGACTTCCCATTACCCTTAATCTCCGTCAGCGTGCCTTCCAGCGCCCTTTTTCGCAAATCCTCCTCCGTCGACTCGGCAATCTGCGCCGCCTTATCAAACGCAATTACCTTAAACCGATTCTCTCCACTCAGTTGCATCAAATCATGCACCAGCCTCAGCTGCTCCGCCACTTCCTTATTAAATAAACGCTCTGACATCACATTCTCCTTAAAATCTCCTATTGGCACTCACCTACGGAATGATTAAAATAGACGTTTTGGCCCCGTGCCCGCAACTCCTCAATTCAATCACGCACCGACTTATGAAGGTTAACACTCACGCTCCGAAGGCTCTGCTTTTCATCCTTCTACTCATGGCATTCGTACCTGTTCACAGCAACCTGATTGCCCAACCCCTGCGTTCCGAAACCCCTGCCATTCCTTCTCCTGCAGAATACCTTGGCTATGAATTGGGAGACAAATTTACGCTCCATTATAAAGTAGTGGGGTATTTTCAAACAGTGGCCGAACTCTCCGACCGGGTTACGTTTCAAACGTACGGTGAAACCTACGAAGGACGTGAGTTGGTTTATGTGATCGTTACCTCCCCAGAAAACCATCGCAATATTGAAGAAATTCGAACCAATAACCTAAAACTCGCAGGTCTTCTGACCGGCGAACCCACCAGCAATCAAAAAGCGATTAGTTGGCTCAGTTACAACGTGCACGGGGATGAAGCGTCTAGCTCCGAAGCCTCGATGATGACTTTGTATGAACTCGTGAGTCGTACTGACGATCAAGTGCAAGAGTGGCTAGATCGCACGGTTATTATTATGGATCCGATGATTAATCCGGACGGTCGCGATCGATATACGGCTTTTGTGACACAACAAACCGGTATGAAGCCAAACCCGAATCATGATGCCCAGGAACACGCCCAGCCTTGGCCGCGCGGACGCGCCAACCACTACCTGTTTGACCTGAATCGTGATTGGGCATGGGGTATGCAGCAAGAAACTCGTTACCGTATCGAAGCCTATCACAAATGGATGCCCCATGTGCATGTGGATTACCATGAGCAGGGTTTTGACTCACCCTATTATTTTGCACCGGCTGCAGAGCCCTACCACAAAGTCATAACCCCTTGGCAGCGAGAATTTCAGCGTACGATCGGGACCTACAATATGGCCGCTTTCGACCGCAAAGGATGGATTTATTTCACACGTGAGGTCTTTGACCTCTTTTACCCTAGTTATGGCGACACCTGGCCGACGTACAACGGATCTATCGGGATGACCTACGAACAAGCCGGCGGAGGGTTTGCCGGGTTGTCCGTGGAGTTACCTCAGGGTAACAATCTTACGCTCTACGATCGTCTGCTCCATCATCACACCACGGGTATGGCGACGATTCACGCCGTTTCGGATCATGCCGAGCGTGTTATTGAAGAGTTCACGACCCATCAGAAAGAGTCGATGACCCGCTCCCGCGGTCAGTATGACACCTATATCATCAAAGGGGGCCAGCACCCCGATAAACTCACAGCATTGGCCAAATTCCTGGAGACACAGCGAATTGAGTTTCGTGAAGCGGGTGTTAATAAAGTCTACAATGCCTACGATTATAGTTCAGGTCGTACCGTTCGCATGCAGGTAGAATCGGGAGATGTTCTGATTTCGGCGATTCAACCCAAAGGACAATTAGTCACCGCATTTTTTGACCCACGTCCAGAGCTTTCCGATTCTCTCACCTACGATATTACCGCTTGGGAAATGCCGTATCGTTATGGGCTGGAAGGCTATGCTCTGAAAGATCGCCTGGTTGGTGGGAATCTGCTTACCGCTCAAGATTTCACAACTTCTGAGGGGCCCGTTGTAGTCGCAGAAGGCGGCCCGGCTGTTCGCAGTACCCCACTTGGGGATGAGGTTTCGGCTCAGGAGCGTCCATATGCATATCTGTTACGTTGGAATTCGATGGAAGACGCTCGTTTTCTGGGCGATTGGTTCGAGGCCGGTGGGCAAATTCAAGTGGCGATGAATCCGTTTTGGATTGGCGAGAATGAGTTCCGCCAGGGTACAATTGTGATTACACGTGAAGGAAATCCATCGATGGGAGAGGAGTTTGACACCACCCTTCGTGAGTTAGCCGCACAACATGGCCGGACAGTATTTGCCACTTCTTCAGGAGCTGTGACTAGAGGTTCTGATTTTGGAGCTCGTTCGCACGCCTTTGTTAAAGCCCCTCGTATTGCGGTCCTCTCTCGTGAAGGGACCTCTTCGCTTTCACTTGGCGAAATCTGGCACTTTATGGAAGAACAATTGGGCTATCCAGCCACGTTGATTCCAACCGAAATGTTCAATCCGGCTTCATTGCAAGACTATGATGTTCTGGTGATGCCTTCCGGCACCTATCGCCAGTTCAGAGGTAGTAATCTCGAGGCCATTCAGACCTGGGTAAGAGGTGGCGGACGACTCGTAGCGATGGGCGATGCGGTCGGGTATTTGGCCGGTAAAGAGGGCTTTGCGGTAAAAGAGAAAACCGCCGATGAGGATGGAAATAGCAACGGTGGCTCAGGCTCCGGAAACGGTGACGACAAAGATCCACTCGAAGTCCGTTACGAAAACCGAACACGCGCTTGGGCGGTTTATAACAATCCGGGATCTATTTACAGAGCTCGATTAGACAACTCCCATCCACTTGCATTTGGGTATGACAATCAGACCTTTATGCTTAACATCGCTGAAACCGCATACGAACCATTGGAAAATGGAACTGTCGGAATGTTTGATGCAGATGCACATTTGAGTGGACACATTGGATCCAAAGCCAAAAAGGCGTTCAGCGGCTCCATGGCCATTGGACGTCAAAATATGGGCGCAGGTTCTGTGACCTATATGCCGGTGAACCTGTTATTCCGCGGTTTTTGGGATGATTCGAAGTTGATGTTTGTGAACTCGCTCTTTATGGGTGAGCTTTAATCACCGCTTCGCATCCACCGCCAACCTTAATTCCCTTTCAGCAAGTGCGAAAACTCGCTCCGGAACTTCTTGAGTTTCGGGGCGATCACAAAGGTGCAATACGGCGCGCTCGGATTGTTAGCGTAATAATCCTGATGATAATTTTCCGCGACGTAATAGTTTATGAGCGGGGAGATTTCGGTGACGATGGGGTCTTCCCAGAGTCCTGAAGCTTCCATTTTTGCCATAACTTCTTGCGCAACTTGCTTTTGGCGGTCATCGTGGTAAAAAACAGCAGAACGGTATTGAGGACCAACGTCGGCTCCTTGTCTATTGAGAGTGGTGGGGTCATGCGTATGCCAAAACACGATTAAAATCTCCTCAAAGGTAATCACCTCCGGATCAAACATCACACGAGCTACCTCAGCGTGACCAGTTCGTCCAGAAGTCACTTCACGATAGGAAGGATTTTTGACATGTCCGCCCGAATAGCCGGATTCTACATGGATTACCCCTTTCAGTTCTTCAAAAACGGCCTCCACGCACCAAAAACATCCGGCACCCAGGGTGGCGATTTCCGTTTGGGTCGAATCCTTGCCTGATCCAGTTGCAAAAGATGAAAGAGTCATAGCCATAAGCAAAATCGTGTTCATAGTTGTCGGATGTATTCCATCTAGTTTTGGGCTGGCGAAATGAGCATCCTCAATATTCGTTCAGCTGATGAGTTCAAATCAATTTTCCAGCAGGCCGGCGATAGATCACCAATGCCAGCAACATACTTAACACAACAGAGGTGATTGCAATTCCAAACACCTGAGGTAATTCGGCTCGACTATCCAATATAAATCCCATCACAAAGGGGCTTAATGACGTTCCAAATACCATCAAGGCAGCAAAAAGACTTCGAACGGCCCCAATTTTTTCCGCACCATACATTTCGGTCCAGAGTGCGGTTTTAATCGGGCTGCCAATCCCAAGCCCCACACCAATACAGCCTAAATAGAGATAGACCGAAATCCCGGATGGAAAGATCAAGGGCATGGTTAATGCTAAAAGAAGAGGTACCTGATAAAAAGGGAACAAGACTCGTGCCGTAAATCGATCAATCAATGGACCAACTACCAGCGAAGCCACGATTCGAGCCACGGCAAATCCAATAAACCCGGAGGCAATCATCGTGGTGGTCCACCCCAGTTCATTCCCAAACGAGACCTGATACAGAAAGAAACCGGTTACCCAAAATGGAGGCATCAATGCCGCCGGCAAAATGTACTTCATACGGGGATCACGAAGCATCCCAAAATGTTCAAATGGGTTGAAAGAGAACGTTTTTTTTCCATTTGTAGCACGTTCCGGTTGTGCAATCCGTTCATTCACAGGGTGTTTTCGGATTAATTGATAGAGCCATGGTGCACCTAAAATGAGAAAAATCAGAGCAGTCAACCACCACAAATTGCGCCAATATAAAATGGTAGATAGCGTAGCGATCGCCAACGGAAGAAGGCCTTCACCGATCGGATATCCCAAACTGGATACGGATAACGCTTTGCCTCGATCTCCCTCAAACACTTTGGCCATCGTGGTATCCGCTGTATGGCCGCTGAGCCCTTGACCCCCCAGGCGCAGCAGTAGAACGGCCACAAACAGCGAAGCTACATTCCATGAAACGGCCAAAAAAACGGATGCAATCGCAAGCATCCCGGCCACCGCAGTAGAGTAATATTTGATGGGGATCTGGTCGATTTTATCTCCGATAGCAGGTAATAAAAAGGCGCTTCCGAGGGTGGCAATTGAATAAATGGTGCCAAATTCGGATTTACTGAGGTCGAATTCCAGCAGGAAATAGGGGACAAACAGGGCGAACAAAAAGGTCTGACCAAAGCTCGAGAAAAAGGTCAGCGAGACACCAAAGGAGAGAACGCGTTTTTCGCGGAAAATAAAGGCGAGGTAGGAATTCAAGTGAGATCCTTTTTGCGACAAAAGATACGACTAACTTGCAACAGACATGCGACTGAGTCAGAAGGTACACAAGTTGCAAAGTAAATGCAGACAATGCATATTAATTGGGTTGTATTTGATGTCATTTTATGTTGATTTGAACCCTAAATGTAGTCTTAAGTCACATCCTGTTGTTATGAGTAAAAAAGATTCCGCCACCTCGAAAATCGCCGCCAAATCCTCAGAAAAAGATCCAGTCTCTGAATTGGTTTACCCCTCCAAGCGAGTTGTACAGAAGGCCAATGTGAAAGAGTACGAGGCCATGTACCAGCGCTCGATTACTGATCGGGAGGGGTTTTGGGCAGATGAAGCTAAGAAATTGCATTGGTATCGCAAGTGGGATAAGGTTTTGGACGAGTCGCAAAAACCGTTTTATAAGTGGTTTACAGGTGGGAAGATTAACATTATTGATAATGCGATTGACCGCCATTTGAAGACGTGGCGACGCAATAAAATTGCCATGATTTGGGAAGGGGAGCCTGGCGATGTGAAGGTGCTGTCTTACCATGCGCTGAATCGTGAGGTGTCTAAATTTGCCAACATTTTAAAGAGTATGGGGGTAAAAAAGGGCGAAATCGTAACCATTTATATGCCGCAGATCCCGGAATTGCCGATTGCGATGCTGGCTTGTGCGAAGATCGGGGCGGGGCACAGTGTGGTGTATGGCGGATTCAGCGTCGAGGCGTTGGCGTCGCGGATTGACGATGCAAAAAGCCGTGTGCTGATTACCGCGGATGGTGGATTCCGGCGCGGAAAACCAACCGATTTAAAGGGAATAGCCAACGATGCGATGGATCGCTCGCCGACGATTGAGGTCTGTATTACGGTGAAGCGTACGGGTGAAGAGTGTATGATGCAGACCGATCGGGATTACTGGTATCATGATTTGATGTCGCTTCCGATTGCCTCACCAGATTGCGAAACAGAAAAAACCGATGCCGAGGATCTACTCTTTATTCTCTATACCTCCGGAACGACCGGGAGGCCAAAAGGACTCGTGCATACGCATGGGGGCTATTCGTTGTACACCTCAACCACGCATCGCTACGTGTTTGATATCAAGGATGAGGATCGCTGGTGGTGTGCGGCCGATCCGGGCTGGATTACCGGACACAGTTATTTGGTGTATGGACCGCTGATTAACGGGGCTACCATTATGCTTTATGAGGGAGCGCCGAATCACCCCTATCCGAATCGTTGGTGGAGCATGATTGAGAAATATGGTATCACCATTTTATACACTTCACCGACGGCGATTCGAGGGTTGATGCGGTTTGGAGATCAGTGGCCGAAGCGGCATGATTTGAGTTCGTTGCGACTGTTGGGCTCGGTCGGTGAACCGATTAATCCGGAAGCGTGGCGTTGGTATCATGAAGTGATTGGTGGGGGTCATTGCCCGATTATGGATACCTGGTGGCAGACTGAGACGGGTGGTTTTATGATTACCCCTTTGCCAATTACGCCGTTGAAACCTGGTTCTGCAACACGTCCGTTTTTTGGTAATGAAATGGCCGTTGTGGATGACAATGGCAAGGAAGTAAAGCCTGGCGAAGAGGGGAAACTTGTGATTAAATCACCCTGGCCAGGAATGGCGCGGACGATTTATGGGGATCCGGATCGCTTCGTGGAAACCTACTGGAAAGAGTACGAAAAGCAGGGCTGGTATAAGGCTGGAGATTCGGCTCGGATGGACGAGGATGGGTATTTCTGGATTATCGGACGGATTGATGATGTGATTAAAGTGAGTGGCTATCGTCTGGGCACCGCTGAAATCGAAAGTGCGTTGGTAAGCCATCCATCAGTAGCGGAAGCAGCGGCTATTGCCCTGCCACATGAGTTAAAGGGTAATGCGATTCATACCTACGTGATTTTGCGTGCCGGGGTTGTGGCGTCGAAAGAGCTCGAAGAGGAGCTTCGAAGTCATGTGGCCTCCGAACTCGGACCGATTGCGAAGCCTGAAGCGGTGGACTTTACCGATGCGCTGCCGAAGACTCGAAGCGGGAAGATTATGCGACGGGTGTTGAAGGCACGGGCCCTGGGCCAGGATGTAGGGGATATTTCGACACTAGAGGAGTAATGGCGCGGGTGGGGGTGCGATTTAACTCGCATCCAGTACTATTTCGCTGGCTCTTATTTCGCGTCGAGTAACCGTTGATAAATTTGCCGACCTACTTCGGCTAAAAACGGCATTCCTACTTCGTCGTACTCATAGACGTTGTCATTAAACGTGCCGTTTTTATTGACAATAATGGTGCCGCTGAGCATGAATTCGATTCCGTTTTGGCTGTCGGTAATGTAGGCCACATCCGTGAGTGTACCATAGGCGAATCCTACTTTATTGGCAATTTTCACGTGATCTGGAATCGGAGCGAATGTATCGCCATAAATAAAGAATTTCACATAGCCGTCGTAGTAATAGTCCGGATCATCATAACCTCCTTCATCGGGATACCAGCGCATGGCCTGATTTAGGAATTCAACAGTTTCGGCTGAATGGTCGAATGAAGGCGCAGGCGTGATTCCAAAACTGGAAAACCCGGGAAAGATCACCGCTTCGAGTGTGGCCTGGAGGCTGGCAAGCGGAGCGTGATTGCGATATTCAAACCCAAACGGCTCGTTGATTAGTTCACCATTTTGCACGTAAGCGGAGCCTTTTTGAAGGCCATCAATGGTGAGAGGTTCGAGTTCACGAGCCGGTTCGCGTTGAAAAAAGAGGGAATCGATCGTCGTCCCGTCCTCACCAGCGGCAAAAAACCAAATCCCGCGATGTTCAGCAGCCGATGCCTGTGACGGTCCGCCCAGTCTATGAGCCTGACGCCAAGGCCCCAGCCCTTTCTCCGCCATCATGGAATTAAATCGATCTCGCCCGATCAGGTCATGCATCCGATTGTGAGCATCATTATCACTAACCACAAAAATTTTGGTAATCTCTTGTCGCAGAGTGGTGCGAGCCGTGTCTTCTTCCATTCGGAACTCGGTATCGAGCGTCAAAGGAATCTGTCTAGCTACCGTTGCGAGTTGCGCATCCGGATTCTCAAACAGTTCAGCTGCCAAAAACGCTGCCGGCATTTTTACCGTACTGGCCGGATAGAAATAGGCATTTTCGTTGAGTTGAAAGGTTTCGTGAGCAAAACTCGGATTTCCTTCCTCATCGCGGGTGATTTCGGTGAAGATCAATTGCACATCATAGGGCTTTGGGTCCGCCATCACCGTGCGGATAAAATGCTGTTCACTTTGAAGTGTTTTCCAGAGTAAACTGTCGGTAGTTTGACCGATATAACCCGTTTCAAGTGACTTTTGATCGAGCTCTGGAGTGCCTGTACATTGAGTCAGAAAGGGGAGTACTGCAAACGTAAAAAGAGTTAAACCTAGAGAAAATTGTCTCATGATGGGGATTGATTATATGCAGGATCGTAATTAATTAGAGGCCAACGCAGCCCATTCGGCTTCGGTGGCTGTAGCGAGTTGATACTCCATCATCATCATCCAGCGACCCTCTTTTTTCACGGTAAGACTTTGAAAGTGAATAAGTGCTACAGATTCTTCCTCACCCTCCATCTGAGAAGCATATCGAAAGATCCCGGTTTCGTGAGCTGTGTTTTCACTGATTAACCTTTCCGAAAACCGAAAATCAACAGAAGCCGTCATCTTACCATCTCGAGTATCATCAAACCCCTGTTTCCACCCGTCGAGGGCTTCAGAAATCGCATAACTCGTCCCACGAATCCCATTCACCAGCACGGCATCTTCATGGTATGAGTTGGCATACGCTTCAAAATCGCCTTCTAGAACCGTTCGGCTTGACTCCGCCCAATACGCATCCAGTTCGACGTGCTGAACATCAGATGGGGAGACTACATTAGTTGAAGTGGATTCCGTCTCTTTCCGATTCAAAAATAAATAGACACAAAGAAGAGTTAAGACTACGATGAGGATACGTTTGGTATCCAATTTAGATGTACTCATGAGGGTATAAATGTGGGGTGAGGTCCAGAAAAGACGTGTGAATCCATGATAGTTCTACGAGTTACATGTCAAAACGAAAACCCGATCGCAAACCCGATGCGCGGTCGGAATCCTTCAAATTGTTCCGTTTCAAACTCTTCATCATCGCCAGAATCTACACTTATCTTCCCATTTCCATAGTGGCCGCCAAAGAATAGATCCATCGTAAAGTCGGATTTGGTAATCCACTGCCGTCCGAATAGAATACCACCCCCCAGATTTCGGTACGTTCCTTTATCTTCGCCACTTTTCAAAGTAAAATTCTGAATTCGGCCATAGGGAGCCAGATACGGCCCGCTTAGAGCATTGTCACGAATATAAAATCGATATTCGGGAGTGATAATCAGCCCTGTAAATGTAGTTTCATCGAATTTGTATCGAAGAAAAGCCACACCAGCTTGAGCAGAGCGATTTTCCGCTAATTTCCGCTCGTAAAAAATACTTCCTGTGCCCAAAAGTAAGCTCAATGTATTCACTTTAAGCACGTTCTGGTTTGAAGGCATAACAGTCGAACCATTTGAAATCAAGAAATTATGGGTGGAATTCTCCTGTGCCATTAGGTCCAAACTTAATGCTCCAAACAGAGTGAAAAGCATTAAAATAGATAGTGCATATTTTGTCCAGCACCTTTTCGACATCATGACTTTTCTCCACTACGTTTGATTTTGGCTTTTGAACCGCCCGGATACGAACGACCGTTTTTGCCCGTGTTTTGTATTCCTTGAATGTACTCGTTTTCGCCACATTTTATAACTCGAAGGCTTCATATTCGCTCGCATGAGCTCCTTAGTCTGCTGTTCATTGAGTCCGAATTGATGCTCAATGGCTTCGAATGGAGTCCTGTCCTCCCACGCCATCTCAATAACGCGGGAGATTTCGGTTTCTGTTAAAGGCATCTGATTTTTAGTACCCAAAATTAAATCATCCTATCGAATCAGCATCATTGAACGCACTTGCTGGAACTCACCGGCGGTCAACTTATATATGTAAAGGCCGGAAGGCAGGCTTGTGGCATCAAACGTAACGGAGTGTCTACCCGCATGCATAGTTCGATTCTGCATTAAAATTGCAATTCGATGTCCCACAACATTATACACTTCAATCGAGACGGAACTTGCTACCGGTAATCCGAAGCGAATCTGGGTGGTCGGGTTGAATGGATTCGGATAATTCTGCTCAAGTATGAACTCACTCGGCAACACGCCATCCTCATCCACTGACGTTCTCACTCCTGTGGAGAAGCTAAACACCTCCGACCAGTCAGAGACCAAATTGGCATTATAGCCACGTACTCTCCAGTAGTAGGTCTGGCTCTGTTCCAAAGTTTTGGTGTAAGTGGCCTGCGTCAAATCACGTACCTGCTCTACAGTTTGGAACGTCTCGGTTAGGGAGATCTGAAGCTCGTACGCTGTTGCTCCGGTGATCGAGGACCAACTGAACACCGTCTGAGTGCCCACGTTCTGCAGCCCATCGGCAGGTTCTGCCAACGTAGTGGTTTGCAATGGAGTAAAGGCTATTGTGTAGAGCATCTGTGACGCATCACTAGTCACAAAACCAGTGGCGACTGTGATGGCCCGCACCAGCACGGTGTCTGGGGCTTTTAACACAAACGTGCCTTCATAAGCCGGCGATGATTGTGTTGGCTCTGTTCCATCCACGGTAAAATAAACGGATCCACCTTCTTCGCCAGAGGTAATGCTTACCTGAACTGAGTCATAATAAGCACTGGCTTCAGGTGTAATCACCGGAGCGTCCGCCATTGGAGTGAAGGTGATGGGCTCGCCCGCTAGTTCACTGTCGAGAATGATCGGAGCGTATTCGGAAAATGAATAGACATTAGAGCAAACTTCATTCACACCGTCTGTTTCTAGGTAGGTAGGGATAAGCACTTCCGCTGAATCTGCTATAAATCGAATCCACACAATATTTTCAAGAGATCCGGCAGCCGTGATTTGTTCTACGGTCGGTTCAAAACAGGTTACCATCGGTTCGGTGAGTCGAATCGCTGCTGTATCTAATTCAGTAGAGGCACTTGAAATGCCTTTTGTTAAAGCGACTTGCTTAGAGCTAAAACCAAATCCGCGCCCACTTGAAATATCCGCTATGGTGAAGGTTTTGCCTTTATACTTGAGCTTGGTACCATCATTATTTAAATACTCAATCTTTTTCTTCGTGTTTTTGTATGAAGTGCTGGTAAACTGAACATTTTCGATGGCTGTATTTTCAGGTAACCCGTTCACATTTTTCGGATCAAAAGTACCCTTTTTAAAGAAGACGGTAGTTTTTGTTAAGCTCTCTTTCTTGTTATTTAGATTGAGTAAGAGTCCGACATCCGTGACAGAATCCAATGGAACAGTAACTGGAACCGTTGAGGACAACTCTTCAACCGTTGAATCTTTCGCTTGACTAAAGTCTGGAATACTTGCGGTGACTTCCAACATAACGGAGGTTATTTCACTTGGTGCAAATCCTTCAGCAAGTACAATCGCTTTTAAACTATCGGATTGTTCTGCATACAGGTAGAAAGCCTCCTCGTAGAGAGTTGACTTCTCGGTCGGCATCGAGCCATCTTTTGTGAAGTAGATTTGAGCTCCTTGTGTTGAGGAGCTCATGGTAACCTCTACACTGTCTGTATACTCTCCATCCGCTGGGCTTATGACAGCCGCAGATGCTTTTTGCAGATTAGTCAAAATATAGGTCTGCGAAACTACCTGGCTATTCTTATGCCCTTCTGCTGTGGCAATTGCTTTTACAGTAATACTATCTGGCGCAGGAAATGCAAGTGGATAATTGTATTGGTCGGTAAAGATTGATTCTAAACTCGGAGTCGAGCCATCTGTGGTATAGTAAATCAATGCTCCAGTTGTCGATGAAGAAAGGGTTATCAAAATATCGCCATTGTATTTTCCGCCCTGAGGATCAAAAGTTGGAGCAGAAGCGGTTGGCTTCTCTGTAATCTCATATGTCACCGAAGAAACATTAGAATTCTGGAACCCATCGATCATAGCGATGGCTTTCACAGTGAAGGTTCCAACGTCTTTGATGGTGAAAGGACCATCGTAGAGCGTAGACTGTGCCGTTGGCGTAGATCCATCGTTAGTATAATACATCCGAGCTTGTTGATTGGAATTGGTCATCGTCACAACAACGGAGTCTGAATAACTACCTGATGATGGAGTGATTGTAGGTTGAGGAGCGATCTCCTTTTGAGATGTCTCAATGTTGTATATACCCTGTGCGATGTCACTATCTTGGAATCCATCAGCCAAGGCTCTTGCTTTAATCGTTTTTGTACCAGTAGTTTTAAGTGTGATAGGGGTGGAGTAAACAGTTGAGTTCGGTGTCGGATCTGATCCATCTAAGGTATAGACGATTCTTGCTCCTTGAGTTGACGTACTCATAGTCACTACTACACTATCCGAATACGTACCAGGACCAGGGTTAAATTGAGGTGTTGCAGCTTTACCACCTCCACCACCTCCACCTCCACCGCTTTGGAATGTCACATAAGTTGGCAATTCAACAACGGTTTGTTGTCCTTCACCCCCGTAAGAACCCCTCACTACAATCATCGCAGTTTGAGTTCCAGGCATATCATTCGGACGTAACCGAACGGATACTTCAATGGTTGTTGTATCGGCTGTTAATGTCCCTCCAGCCGGTGAGATCCCTGTAATAAAAGGTTGGTTTTTCGTTATCGTATAAGACACATTTTGACTACCGGACTTCACGATCTTAAAGGTCATTTTTCCAGTAGAATTTTCGGTCGGAATTGTAAATGTCTCGCGAAGGGTATCTGGAATCACCTCTAAACTTGGCGCCGCAGTTTCATAAAATGTGATCTGAAATGGTAGACCACCCAACGCCGAACCTGCTTCATTTGTATAAAATTCTAACGTATCACGAATTACAGTCTCTGTAATCGTCAATTCAGTCGTGTTTAACGAAACATCGATTGTTTGTGAAGCACCGGCCGCGATAGTTAATGAATCTGTATCAATGGTAATCCAGGAAGGTTTCTCCTTAATCACCCACTCCAATGCTTCATCACCAGAATTTGAAACCGTAAAAGAGGTGACCGTGACATCACCAGAATTTGGATGAACTGCTTGAATGATGGAGCTGTCAATTGCCGCTATGGCTGTTGAACTTTGAGTATGGAGTGATCTTGGTAAAGATACTGCGGAGGTTACATTTCGGTCATCAGTGATTGTGAGGGTAATTTCTCCTGATGTCCCACGAGCATACGGCACTTTAACAAAGCCCTCACTCACACCTGAAATAGTTTCTCCACTCTTTAATAGGGTTTGCGCCTCAGATGCCGTTGTCCCGGTATTATTATAAAAGACATCCACATCAAAATTGTCACTGGTAGATGCGCCCATTCCTCGAAACTTTACAGTGAGCGAGTCTTGAGAAGAATTTAGAAATGCGGAATAAACAAACGGAGTAGGTGTTGCATCAATATTTGTATACCCTCCAATGGATCCTTCAGCATTGCTATAGATAGAGTTTCCAACCACAGGGTTACCGGCAACGGTATTTGAAACAAAGCTAACCCCATATCCGGTATTGGAATGAATCGAATTCCCAAGTGCACTACTCCCTCCGATGGTATTCCCCGTACTCGTTCCAGAAACGGTGATTCCATCTCCAGTATTATTGGCAATACCATTGAGTGTAATAGTATTGTTATCGGCATCATTTAAGAAGATCGCAGCTTCACCATCAGATGAATTATTATGAGAAATAATATTTACAGTAATCGTGTTGCCATCCGCATTTACTACTCCAATTGCAGCGGATCCCGATCCAAAACTTGAATTCGAAGCACTCCAGGGAAGATGTCCGATGTAATTATTTCGGATCGTGTTCCCGGTCGCATTTACACTTCCAAGATTGACCAATCGATAGGATGTTGCACCCGCAATGACGTTTCCATATAACGTATTGTTACTGGAGCCAAATGTAACGGCCGCGTTTCCATTGGTGACAATACTGGTGGTCCCGTCAAACCCGATATAATTTCCAGCAACTCTGGCTCCACTACCATTAAACGTTACTTCACCAAGCACGTTTGCTGAATCCGCACTACTCCCACCTATCGTTATTCCACCACTTCCTGCGGAGTAAAGTGATAAATTATCAATTCGAGAACCGATTACATCCACCGATGGGCTTACAGATGCACTACCAATGGTCATCGATCCGAGGTGAACGCCTTTCACGACATGACCACTTCCGCTACTTATATTAATTCCAGAGGCAATTTTGAAGGGGAGTGTTCCATTCCATGCTGCGGTCGTAACAGCGACATCATTTGCATCATACCCCGAATGACTTGACCCATCAATCTGTGTGCGTTTTGTAACGGTTGGAGCATAGCTTTCGGTGATGGTCCCCGAGAGTGAATTCCCAAAAGAGATGGTTAAAGATGCATCTTCTGAAACCCACGGCAATCTCGCTTCAGACTCGGTAATCGCTGTGATCAGCGTACATTGACCATAACCATTATCACAATAGCCATCTCCGGCATTTGGATCTTCTGGTTCAATCCCAGAGGCTAGATCTGCTTCAGTGTGAGTGACGGTAAATCCAGATATGGATCGAGTTGAAAACCCGACTGGAACCAAATGGATATCCCGATTGGGAAGCCCAGAGTTTGTCGCTACCCCTTTTATGTAGGATAAGTAGGCTGTCTGACCAATATTTCCGCCTGGCGATGTATAATCTATCAACGTTGGATACGCGAAATTGTAACTATTCGAGGTGCCGTCCCGCATCAGCTCAGCATTGTCAGCTATTGAGTAAAGGAGCTGAGGGCCTGACCAGTTAAATCCATCCTCTGATAAATGATAATAGACCCCGTGTTCGATTTCGGGGTTTGCAGCAAAGATCCGTTCACGTACTCTTATATACTTTTCAAAATAGGAGCTATAGAGAAGCCCTTCGACCTGGGTAGCTCCGGAAGGATTGAAGGTGAGGGTCCCAGAGTTTTCGATGGGTGGGGGTAGGTGAGAAGAGGGATCCGTTACGGTATCATAGTATGGGTTTACGTTTTCGATCGTAAAGTCATTTCCATCCCAATATCGCCATGTAGTTGCGTCTGTAATGTCATTTGTACGCATCATGGAGGTGATTTTAAATCCTTCGCCCCAAAATTCAACGGGGAAATAATAATAACTACCCACTTTCATAACGTCAGCATAGCCAGGGAATACCCCATGGCGAGTCGTATTGCTTTGCTCTCTGTATTTATAAGGAGAAGAGGCAACGACATATTCTTCGGGGGATGATCCTGCCTTAACCCAAGTTTCACCACCGTCCGTAGATTTCGTGAGAATAAATCCGTTATACCAACATTTTTCTAAAGAACCGTTTAAAGGTTGACCAGATGCTACGGGACACCCCTGATTGCCAGAGCTATACCCATACACTTCCCATCCCCAGAATTCCTGATATGAAACCTTGTAGAGTACGCCATCCACTTCGTACCCATTATGCTTTGCACCAGGGGTTACGTTTGGCCATAATCGATAATCAAATGCACCTGGATTTTCGTTAAGTGTCCCGAAATAGCTTCTCTTACCTTCTCCAGCGGAGACCAAACGATAATTTCCACCTGCAAACATATTCGTTAAATCTTTCGCTTTGTAGGTCATTGAATTTTCTGCAGAACCGAAATAAAAGACCAAACTATCACCCTCGGTGTAGACTAAAACCGGTCCGTCTGGACCATAGATGATTTTCTTGGTATCGGTAGAGTCTGAAGCTCGACGTGTATCATATTCCCAAAGAACGACATCCTGTGCTGTGGTTACAGATGCCCTATCCGGATACACGATTTGACCATCTGCTGGCTGAGCAACCGCAGACTGAATGCCAATCGAGAATAGAATTATAATGGAAGTAAAAAAGGTGGATAAGTACGATTTCATACGTTAGAGAGCTTTAGGTAGGATTCGAGATCGTAAAGAGAGTTAATCGCAGGGATCATGTAAATGCAAAAGGAGCCAAATGTATCCTATTTATCATCAAAAAATTAGTGATTTTGAATGTTTGAACGGTTGATAAATAGGATTCCCGATAGCAAACGAACACTTCTAATATTACTATTCTGATCAGAAGTTTCAAAGTAAAAACAAGGTAAACCTCTAATCCTCAAATAGTTAATAGGCCTGATGATAATCGTCGAACTGATAGAGCTATATCTATGCTTAGGAGAATATCTGAAGGAATAAAGAGTAAGGGGCTTAGATGGTTGAAGATGATGGAACAGCTGCACGGGGGTGGGTAAGGCTATATTAAAGTCCGCAAAAATAGCGGATTATGATAATTCGATTAATCTCCGCATTTTATACGGTAAATAATCGAGCCACCCCCTTTCGGTTAGCGAAGTATCTATTCTTTAACCTTACCCTACATAAACATGGCTACTCTGAAAACTTTGAGATGGGATATTGAGTGTTTGTATGGGCTTTTAAGTAAAACTCGTCACCAGCATGGCGCATTTTTGGGAAAAGTGAGTTTGCTGAAGGGTTCGGTAGGTGAATCGGGGGAATACTTAAAATTATTTGGGCTCAAGTCGACCGACTGGGATGCAAACGCCATTCATGTGAACGATGGTGAAGACCCGTTGATCTATCTAGCAATGGTATATTTGAGAAGCTTGTTGCAAGTCAGCGAGGAACATGATGTAGGGTCATCGCATAATTCTTTAACCACAGCGCAAGACATCGCTAAACGTTTACACATCCCTACACTCTCCGCCCAGATCGAGGACGAACGTGTCTACATGGAACGAGTACTGGAACGCACCTCGCAGACCCTCTCTAATGCAAATCCCGATGTATCCGAATGGGTGGAATGGTTCTTGTACTGCGTTCAAAGTGCCATTGAGGAATCGGATAAACAACTTGAACCGTTTCAAAAGGAGCAGGAATTCTGGTTCCACAATGGTACAAAAATAGATAATGAACGTCAGCAAAAGATGGTGACGATGCTCTTGGACGGTTTCGAGGAAAAACTGACCACTACGGTTTGGGCTTTACTGACCGATTGTTCACAAGACACAGCGCTACGCGATATTCAGGATCTGGTTGAGAAGGGGATCTTGATGAAATTACCTGGAGGTGGGAGGAGTACGGCTTACCAGATTGTGCGAAGTTGATCCTATTGCTGTAATCGTTTATCTGTTGAAATTAGAGGAATTCCGAGTGACAACGCGGTGCATAACGTACAATCGCTTCTTATAGAAGCAACTCGACCCTGTCACAACTACACGGATTCTCCTTACCTCTAGAGTGATTACGATTTCAGATTTTGTGACAAGCTTAACGAAGTATTGTCAATCGCATATCAGGAGAAGTAATGAAGTTTACACGCAGCGTTTTCATTCTCGGGCTCATTATGACAACGTATAAAGCCCAAGCACAGAATCACCCAGTTGAAACTCCTCAGCCGAGTACTCAATCACAAGCCCAAACACAAGCCCAAACAGAAACACCACGCAACCCCACGCTTGTTGAGCAGATACTTTTAACAAAGCCATTGCCGACCACTTCTTCTCAAAGAGCTAGGGTTACACAGGTCCTGGATAAATTTCGAGCACAAAGATCAAATTCGTTTCAAACAAGAGAATCCGCACAGAACACTCCATATTGGGTATCCAATGCGATTATGAGTGCAACCCAAACCACTCATTTTAATCCGATTCAGTACAAGGTTGAACCCCTAATTAAGGTTGAACCCTTAATAGAGGAGTCTCACATTGAGGCGATCGCTCATCGATACTTCAACTCTGTAACGGCTAAAGACCTAAACTCGACCGGTGAATGGCAACTCATTAACACGATTATTATTGAGAGAAATGAACTTGAATTAGCCACAAAAGTCACCGAAACCTATCGATATATAGATTCAGTAACTGGAGAAGTTGAGGATGAAATCTGGATGTATGAAGCTGAATATCTCTCCAATGGACTATTAAAATCCATTTCTCTCTCTACTAATTATTTGGGATCAGAAATCCTATTTGGGGTCATTCGCTTTACGTATGACAGCGTTCCTTCAAAGGTCCTCAATTTGGTGGAAATTCTGATTTCTGATGTTGATGAAAACCTGAATTTCACGTACGACACGGTCTCTACGAATATCCTGTATGTTGGCGAAACCGCCACCTATCAATCCATTGGTTCTGAATTGGATACCACGATTGTGACGGCCACAGAGGGAGACTCCTTAATAGTGAATGCATACGAAAGTTATCTCGAGGAAGACTGGTTCACGGGGGAGCTTACGCGAGTTATTGAGCGGACTCGTGAGACATACCCGGACTTAGGAAGCCTTACAGAGCTTTGGAATTTGATGTCACTAGTCTTTTGGGAGGACCACACGGTTCAACTTCGCGAGATGTATGACGAAGAGTTAGAAGAGTTTGTACCAGAAGAGCGAGTGATCTACAGTAGCGAGCAAGATACGGTGACATTTACCCATCAATGGTGGGATGGATTTAAAGAGAACTGGGTGGATGAATCTAAACTTGATCTTACATTTGATGAGAATAGCCAACTGGAAAAGCGAGAAGAGGTAAGGACGTTTGGCGAAGAGGTAGAGTACTACGAAGA
>JAURMN010000077.1 GCA_030830725.1 Balneolales bacterium
CACCAAAGCCGGATTCTATTTTAGAGTCCGGCTTTTTTTATTTCTGGATCCCTCTTGACTTCTGCCATGAAATAATTCTTAGATCTCAAACAGGAAATTTACCTTTTTGATCTGTTTGACCGTGTTGGTCTATCTAAACTTGATGATGAAATCCAATTGTAAGTCCAATCGAAAACTGAAATTGTAGAGTATCCCCCACATCAACTTTTAAATACAGTTTTTATTCTTCCTTTCGTAGTCTCCTAAAGCATGTCAAATGGGGATTTTATCATAATGCATCTTTTGAAATTAAACCCAAATAATATAAATATGTGGTAAGTATTTACAAAAATTAATAAATTAACAATATCGTGGTAATATAAAATATAGATAAGGTATCAGAAATGAATATTAAATTTGTTAATCGTTCTCATGTTAAGTCCACCAAGCGTCGCGCCTCTAAATTCAAGCCACTCATGGAAGCGCTTGATCAGTTGAAACCTGGAGGAGATGCGGTGGAAGTCTCGTATGAAAGTGAAAAAAATGTTAATTCCATGCGTACTGCAGTGTACCAGTTCAATCAGGAAAACAAGGTCAAAATCAAAAGCGGAAAAGACGCCTCTAAAAAAGTTATTTACTTTTACAGAGAGAAGTAATTCAGGGTAGTTTTCATCTGAATTTAAGAAGTCACTTTTCGATCCTCTTGTATTATTGGAGTTAAGCTATCCAGTCATAGGAGGACTGTGATGCCTTTTCTATATCTTTGTCGCAGAGTAGATAAAACTCACGAATCTCAGTGATTTTTTGATCCAGTGATTGGACATTCCACTGTTTGGTGGAGATCGGGGGGAAGATGTGTGCACGAATCTGACCCGGTTTCGCCAGCATGGAACCTCCAGAACTCAGCTCTTGATTTCCTTCAAAAAAGACGGGTAGAATCGGATAATCTAGATCCATCGCCATTCGGAACGGGCCTTTTTTAAATGGACCGATACGGCCCTGATGTTTACGGGTTCCCTCCGGCGCCATAAGGACGGAGAGTTTTTGACGGAGGATTCGGTCATACGCATTATGAAGCGTTTGGATGGCCTTCTGAGAGCGCTGTCGACGAATAAAAATTTGGCCCGAAATACGACCGATCAAGAAAAACACCGGGATGTATTGCATTTCCCATTTGGCTACAAAGCGTACTCTGGGTACACCAAGAGCAAACATAGTAAGAATATCTAGTGTCGAACTATGGTTGATGATCACCATGGCTTGAGATGGCCATCCGTCAGTATGAAATACATTTTCATATCGAATCCCCAGGATTCGGAGCGTTAATCGGGATAAAAACGGTACCACATGTTTTATGTAAAAGTTGGTGGACCTTCCGAGCGTGACTGTATTGGTCACGAGCAAAACAGGAAAAAAGAGCAGTAGGGCTAGGATGAAGAAGGTTAGGCCTAAAAAGCTGCGAATATAGATCATGGCTGATGATTAAAACGCTCGTTCAATATGTTCAATAATCGGTGGCAGGTCATGTTGGAGTTCAATCCCGATGACATCAAATCGGATAGGGGACTTTTCCATTTTACGTTCATACAACCAAGCCATGGAAGCTTTGTGAATATGGGCCTGTTTGCGCTCATCGACGCTTTCTTCAGGATATCCGAATCGAGATGATCGTCTGGTTTTGACCTCCAAAAATACGATACAAACCTGATCATAGGCCACAATGTCAACCTCAGACCGTTCAAAACGATAATTTCTTTCTAAAATCGTCCACCCTTTGCGTTCCAAATATGAAATTGCCAGGTCTTCGCCTTCCGATCCAGTTTGAAGATGATGTGAAGCACGGGTAGACATACGTGTAATGACTGGTTTGAGGACTCCGATTATGTGTGAACGAAACAGATTATGATTTTTTTGATGAAGGAGAAACTTTGGATCGCAGTGCCTGCCCGGCTTCGGCCAACCGAACCATTTGCTTCAAAAATGCCACATTCTGCTTGTTAATATAGGGAAGCATGGCATCTGTAAATCGCTTGAACATCTCCAAAAAATCAACAAAGTGCTCTATTCGATTCTGAAACGCAGAGAGTTCTGGTGTCGCTTCATCGGTAACACGAAGGCTCTTCATCGTCTCCTTTAGATTGTGTAATACGGGCGTGATTTCCCGTTCTTGACGTTCATTCACGATGCGAGAAACCACAGTCCAGACTTCCGTTTCAGCGATATAATAATCTTTTCGGTCGCCGGGAATGACCTCCTTGTAGATTAGATTCCACTGCAAAAGTTCACGCAAATTCATATTCGCATTCCCTCTGCTTATGGAAAGTCTCTTCATGATTTGATCCGTATTCATGGGTTTTCCTTCTGCATAAAGAAGGGCATGAATCTGAGCCATGGTCCGGTTTATGCCCCATGCCGTTGCCATATCACTCCAGAGTTCGACAAATCTGGAAGTTGCTTCTTTTAAGACCAAATTCTGATGTTGAGTACTCAAATTCTCTTTTGATTGTGCTTATCAGGTGTTCGACTTTTCGGGGCCGGTGGGCTTGTTTTCCGACGTTACCGATTCGGCGGAGGCGGAGGCGGTGTTGTGTTTATAGTCAGTTACATACCACCCTGATCCCTTATAGACGACGCCACCCCCACCCGTGATCACCCTCTGTACCGACTGTCCGGTTTCAGGGCATTGGGTGAGTGCCGGATCATTGATCCCTTGAAAAAGTTCAAAAACAGAACCATCTTCACGTTTATATTGATATGTCGGCATTTGAAACCTCCTTAATATCTTACATAAGTCAACTCTTTGCCTCAGCGTACAACTTCCTGACTCATGTATGCGCCTGTCGGAGTTCATTCAACGCTGTTTCGAGACGATCTAGACCCTCTTTTAAATCCTCATCAGAAGCAGCGAAGCTGAGCCGTATACACCCGGGTTGTCCAAAAGCATCACCAGGAACCATCCCAAGACCGGATACTTCTAACGCCAACATGCAAAAATCCGTTGCATCTTCGATTCGTTTGCCGTTGGTCAGAGTGGCGGGAAGCCACGTTGAGATGTCTGGAAACACATAAAAGGCACCGTCCGGCACGAAACATTTTACCCCATCCATCGCCTGAATTCGGCGCATGACCATATCTCTTCGTTTCTCAAAAACATCCCTCATGGCATGCACCTCATCTAAACTGTGCGAATAGGCGGCCAAACCGGCTTTTTGGGAGATAGAGGATGGAGCGGAGGTTTCCTGTCCCTGCAGCTTATCTACAGCGGAGGCAATCTCCGACTCGGCGGCAAGATACCCCAGTCGCCACCCTGTCATGGCGAATCCTTTTGAAAATCCATTCACCACAATGGTTCGCTTCTTTAATTCAGGTACCGCATTGGCGATACTCACATGCTTTACTCCAAAAGTGATGTACTCATAAATCTCATCCGAGTAGATAAGCACCTCAGTAGCGCCTTTTAACACTTCACCGAGAGCTTTTAGTTCATCCTCGGAATAGACCGCACCAGTTGGATTGGAAGGCGAGCAGAGGATAAATCCTCTGGTTTTTGGGGTAATAGTGGCGGCTAATTGTTCTGGCGTTATTTTAAATCCGGCATCCAAGTCGGTAGATACCACCACAGGAATCCCTCCCGCCAGTTTTACCATCTCCGGATAGGAGACCCAATATGGTGCAGGAATGATGACTTCATCACCGGGATTGATGGTTGCCAGAATCGAAAAACCGATTGATTGTTTGGCTCCATTCGATACTACAATTTGATTTGGCAAATAGTCGAGGTTATTCTCACGTTTGAGCTTTTCGCAAATCGCTGTTCTAAGTTCGGGCATCCCGGCATTGGTTGTATATCCATGAAATCCATCTTGAATAGCCTGAATCGCAGCATCGCAAATATAGCCCGGAGTTTTAAAATCAGGTTCGCCTGCCGTTAGTGAAATAATGGAACGTCCCTCTGCCTTGAGTTCCTTGGCTCGAGCCGTGAACTTGAGCGTTTCAGAAGGAGAGAGTTGTTTGGCGCGATCAGAAATCATGATAAACGTGAAGATTAATTAGGAGGATTTGGCGTTTAACGGGTGAATTTTTCTTTCAGAGCTTGAGCTACGACATCCGGAACAAAGGAACTGAGATCACCACCCCAATAAGCTACTTCTCGTACAATGGAGGCAGATATAAATGTGAGTTGTTCATCAGGCATTAAAAAGACAGTGTCGACCTCTGGAGATAGACGACGATTGGTCAGCGCCATCCTGAATTCGTACTCAAAATCGGACAATTGTCGCACCCCCCGAATCAGAAAGCGTACGTTCTTCAGTTTGGCATAGTCAATTAAAAGACCTTTAAATTGATCAATCTCGATCATGGATTCCCATGGTTTTCCGGCAATACTTTGTCGGATAAGGGCCTCACGCTCGTCTCCCGTAAACACAGAATTTTTGGTGTTATTCACCGCAATGGTCACGATGATTCGATCAAAAAGATGACTTGCCCTGTCGAGCAGATCAATGTGTCCATAGGTAATCGGGTCAAAGGTACCCGGAAAAAGTGCGGTTTTGCTCATGGCAACGCCAAAATTAGTCTAGTGAGAGAAGACGGAGACAAGGGTTCGTCCGTACGGTCTAGAAAGTAGTAATTTTTCATGATCGGTGAAGGAGATTCTTCGATCATGTTCCAGTACAAAATATCCTTCTTCACTCAAAATTGCCTTTGAAAGTACCAGATCCGGCAATTCCCCCATTCGAGTATACTCGTAGGGTGGATCGGCAAAAATAAGGTCAAACGTTTGAGGGGTCGATTCGATAAATTCAGCACCGTCCGCCACCTGCACGCGGCATTGTTTTTCAACACCCAGCAAGGCGGCACTTTTACTGATTTGTTGAATTACAGCATAAGTAGCATCTACAAAAAGTACCTTTCCTGCTCCTCTTGAAATCGCTTCAAATCCCAGATTTCCCGTTCCTGCAAAAAGATCCAGAATCGATAATCCATCCAGAAACAGCCTTGACTCCAGAATGGAAAAAATTGCCTCTTTGGTACGGTCTGACGTGGGTCTTACACCCTCGGAATCGGGTGCCGGTATTTTTTTTCCTTTAAGGCTGCCAGCTATGATTCTCATGATAACGAAGGAATTAGTAGGATCATTTATTCAATACGAGAGGCCAACCATTCGGCGATACCTGAATCCGGAAGGGAAAGTCTTTGAAGGTCTGAATATATAGCCTTTAAACACTTCTCTACAGTGTCTGTTGTCTCGACAGCCTCTGCTACTCCCAAAGTTTCCGTATTCTCAATTCCAATTCGGATCCAGTTCACAGAATCATGTTCAATCTTAAGCCAGGGATAACTTATTGCAGCATTTTCAATAAAAAAACTCAGATCTTCGGCAGCTCTAAGTGGAATTCGCATGGCATCCCGAAGTCGATGATTCCTCATATTGACCCAAAATGCGGAAACGTAATGTGGAGCCACAAAAAAGAGGAGATTGGACTCGGCATTCCCTGCTTTTTCAGGATCCAAAGGATTCATTACCGTAGATTCCGCAAGATGAATCGCGAATGAAGGCTCAAAAAAACAAGTAACCTCGATTTCTTGAGGTATATGTTTACGTAATCCTTGTATTCGTTTTGGATGCATCCATACCGTTAATGGAGACGCATCATCTAGAGAGTAGATATTTGGTTCTGCCATACGCTTGGAATCATGCTCCGTATCTAGTCCAAATAAAAGGGCACCAGCGAATGAAGGATTCAACAGGTGAGGGGCTTCACCTTGGTTGGATGATGCGTATTCAGGGGAATCTTGGGCTGGCCTTTGCACCCAACACTCATCCGGAGAGGAGATGAGCAGATGGATTTTAACGATTTGATGATCTCTGCAAAAGACGGAAAGAGAGGAGAGAGGCAGGATATGGCCTACGGAATTCTTGTCCGCAGATGCGTTGTTTTTGGGGTCATCCAGGAAGGGGGCCGAGATACTGCAGGTCGCTTCATCTGTGTACCAGCAAACCCCCAAAATCCGGGGTGATTCCGACATCATCAATTCCAGTTTGGTGCATTCAGCAGAGTGGTTCTCTCCAGGTCGCCAATTTTGTCGTCACTGTCCGGATCTTGTAATTGATAGATGTTTGGACGCAAAGAATCATTGAGCGTGTAGATAAATCGTTGCGAGGAGCGCGGTGAGAGAATTAATGCATCCGCAGAGTAGACGGCAGGAGGAAGAAACGCGAGCAACGAATCTGCTTTTTGAACCATGAGTTCATCGGTTTTCAAAAAAGAGACTAGTGTATCCAGGCCACCTTCTGTTGGAGGGAAATCGCCTTTTCTGGAGTTGTATAGAACAAGGGCATCACGCACGAGTTCCATTCGATGACGTACTTCATTGGTGATGGCTTGTTGCTCGAGAACCACTTTATAAGGATCCGTAAGAGAGCGATATAACGTATAAGAAAGAATAATGATCAAGACTCCCAGTACAAGAGTAAGCAGATTGGTGCGCTTTTGAAGATTCATGAGTTTTCAGACACTGGTTTTGATGGATAAAGACTGAAAATAATTCTGACGCCCCTGATATGCAACCATTCACTTTTTTTTAATATCTGTTACTTTTCTTAAAAGATTCTCTATTTTTGAATCGATTTGGGCGAATCAACCCGTTCAGCTTTCCATTTGGTCTAACCGTTCACAAACCACTCATCAGGATGTATCAGCAACACTATTTCTTTCTTTGTAAAACCCCACTGAATTCCGAAAGTGATAAAGATGTAGAGATTGTTACCAAAACAGCTGACAGTGATACCTTTCCTGAGGTCTTTAAACAGTATGAAGAGCTCCGCTCTCATGCCTTTAATGAGGATAAATTATACAGCGTAGTAAGGGCTGACGATATTTATGATTTGGTGCGTGCGGTCGATGAGAGAGCCGCCAAAGAAATTGCATGGGAAAAGGCAAAGCCTGAGATTATTACGAACCTACAGCATAAATTCATGCAAACTGGCGACAAGCAGGCGGAAAAGATTCTCAAAGAGGTACATGATATCTCGTTCGTGGCCTAATACCCTCATTTCGGAGGAGAACCCTGTCTCCGGTTCCTTCCTTGCTGCCTGATTCACCAAAGGTCAAATCTTTTTAATTGTGGTTTTGTAAGAAAAAGCCTCCAAGCTGGTTCTCATAGGTAAGGCTCGCCTGTTTGAATTGAATGCAACGATAAAAGAGGTATCCGTGAGGCTTCACTCCCGCTTGAAGGAGAAAGTCCTCTCACTGGATAATCCATCTAATCAATAAAAATCAGCACCCTATGAGAGAAAGAGACATTCTAACGGATATCAAAAAAGCGAACTTAATCATACGCTCATTGTCCGTTACTTTAGATCACGAACCTCATTTCGAGGTCATTTTCCGAGAGATTTACAAAACGCTTAAGAACTGGTCGGTCTGGATCCAATACGACTGGGTTCGCGAGAGCGAGTGCTTTTTGACCATGGAGTTGGAGCTCATAAAAATTCATAAGAGGAGATTAAATGCAGATCCAGTCTATAAGAATCAAACCTTTCGTTCTTTGCGTAGGAAAAAAAGAATTATTCGGGATGCCGAGCATCTTCAAAATAAACAGGAACTGTCCAAAAAATCGTATGGTCTTGCCCTACTGAGTAAACGGTGGAGGGAATCGGAGAAACTATTCAAACCGATTGAATATCGGCTATGGTGTGAGTATCTCTCAGCCATTAAACCCTCACAACAATTTTTACATAAACACTACGATCAGGTTGAAGAAATCCGTTATCGAAGCGCTCAACTCCGTTATGAACTCTTACAGGAATCGAAAACAGTGCAACGATCACTCTCAGAAGCAGAAGCACAAACGGCTGTACGCCAACTGATGAAGAAATGGAAAAAAATCCCAAGCGTAGATCCGTATCAGGAACAGCGCTTTTGGCGCTGGACGGAGACAAGTATTGGTTATTTATTTCGCAAAAGTGGTTGAAAAAAATTTACACTAAGTTTAAATGGAAGTTGTATCTTTTAGTACTATGAATAAAATAACTCCACAAAAGTTATTTACATTCTCTTTTGTGTTTTCATATTGAGACCCGAAAAACTCACACTAATTTTTCGAGGCTCAACTCCATTAAACTGTAAATTTGTCTACTGAAATCCTCTACACAATGAAAAAGTCACATTTGAGCTTTTTATTATTTGCCATAATGGCATTATTCCCTTTGACATCTTTTGGACAGGGAGTTACCACCTCTTCAATCAATGGAGTAGTAACAGATGGAGAAGGACAACCGATGATAGGCGCTACGATTACCGCCCTTCACGTCCCATCTGGTACAACTTATGGCGCTGCTTCTGATGCAAGCGGAGCGTATCGAATTCCAAATATGCGAGTTGGAGGACCTTACACGGTGGTCGTCAGTTATGTGGGATACACGAATTCTGAAATTAGTAATCTCACCCTTCGACTTGGGGAAAACCAGCGTCTAGATTTTGTTCTATCAGTTTCTAGTGCCCAGCTCGATGAAATTACAGTTACAGCTTCAAGCGGATCTGTGGGCGCTAACGCAGGCGCAAGCACACAAATCTCTACTGAGTTAATTGAACTTGTTCCAAGCCTCGATAACGATATCGATGATGTTTTAAAACTTACTCCACAAGCTCGTCTCTTCGGAGATGGAATTTCATTTGCCGGTATGAATAACAGATTCAATGCGATCTATATCGATGGCGCCGTAAACAACGACGTATTTGGACTAGCATCTTCTGGTACAAACGGTGGTCAAACTGGAGCCTCTCCATTTTCGTTAGATATTTTGGATCAGCTTCAGGTTGTTCTCTCTCCTTATGATGTAACGTTGGGTGGGTTCGCTGGAGGTGGAGTAAACGCCGTAACCAAATCTGGAACGAATACCTTTAAATCAACAGTCTACACGTATATCCGAAATGAAAATCTAGTAGCTAAAACAAATCAGGAATACGCAGATCGTTTGGAATTAGAGAGAGAGAGAGTAGATGAGTTCACTCAAAATACTACTGGTTTCTCAATTGGTGGACCTATTAAAAAGGACAAAGCTTTCTTTTTTACAAATGTTGAAATCCAAAATAATGAAACTCCTGCCCCATTTGACTTAGGAAATTACACGCGTACAGCGGGTCGTTATGGTGAGAGTGATTTGACGCGCCTTCGTAATCATTTGATTAGTCAATATGGATATGATCCCGGGACTTTTGGGAATACTTCTGACAATCTTGAAGGGTTAAAGATTTTTGGTAAAATTGATTACAATCTAAACCAAAATAACAGATTGACTCTTCGCCATCAGTTTACGAAAGCTGAGCAATTTGACCGTTATGCAGGAAGTAGTAATACCATTAATTTCTCAAACAATGGTATTTACTTTCCAAGTACAACAAATTCTACTGCTCTTGAGTTGAATTCAGTATTTGGTACAAGCGCTTCAAATAATTTGATCCTTTCTTTCGTAACGGTTCGTGATGACCGTGACCCTCTTGGTGGAGACTTCCCCTACGTATTTATTGAGGATGCTGCAGGTGGTCTGATCCGATTAGGATCTGAGGAGTTTTCAACAGGTAATGCTCTGGATCAGGATATCTTTACAATTACAAATAATTTTAAACTGTACAGAGGAGACCACACCATAACACTGGGGACTCATAACGAGTTTTATTCTATTTATAACCTCTTTATTCCACAGAATTACGGAACCTACCGATTCTCTTCACTCGATGATTTTATTAATGGAAATCCTGCGAAAGAATATGATCGCACATTTTCTTTGGTTGATAATTTAACTGGAGATGGGTCTAAAGCTGCATCAGACTTCAGTGCATTTCAATTAGGATTCTATGCTCAGGATGAAATAAATGTTAATTCCAGACTAACTGTTACAGCCGGTCTGAGAATTGACATTCCGGTTATCGTTGATGATCCTCGCATCCCTGCTGACTTCAATAGCACATCTTTACCATTAATGCAGGCAGGTTATGATGTAGCGAAGGATGCAGTGGGTGGAAAAGCTCCAGAAGGACAATTGATGTTTTCACCAAGAGTTGGCTTTACCTATGATATGGGTAAAGAAGATAGACAGATTCTTCGTGGTGGAATCGGAATTTTCACAAGCCGTATACCATTTGTTTGGCCAGGTGCAATGTTTAATAACAATGGTGTAACTACTGGTCGAGTAGATGAAAGAGGAATCACTGGTCCCGTAAACTTTATTTCTGACGTAAGCAAACAATATACTGCTCCAGCAGGCGCTCCAAATGGACAGGTAGATTTGTTCACAAAAGATTTCAAGTATCCTCAAGTACTTCGCGGTAATATTGGTTACGATTTTATCCTCCCAGGGGATATTGAAACAACGATTGAAGCGATTTACACGAAGACGCTAAACAACATCCTGTATACCAATATCAACTCAAAGTCTGATGTTTCTTTCACTTGGACAGGATCACCTGACAACCGTGAAGTCTATACACGTTCCAGCTATGTTGGCGCGTATGGATCAGGGGTTTACTTGGCTTCAAACACATCAGAAGGTTATGCTTATAACTTGACAGCAAGTTTTGCAAAACGTTTTGACTTCGGTTTAGCCGCCACCTTGGCTTACTCATTCGGAGATTCTTACTCTGTGAATGAGGGAACTTCTTCTCAAAACTCATCACAGTGGAGAGGTCAAGTCAGTATTGACGGACGAAATAATCCAGTGTCTGGGCGCGCAGATTTTGCTCAAGGCCACAGAGTAATTTCCACTCTTACCTACAAGAAGAATTGGTTTGAGAAGAGTAACAACACAACAACGATCTCTTTACTTTACAATGGTGGCAATGAACAGCCTTTCTCTTACATAATTGGCGGTTCAAGTGCTCGAAACCTGAATAATGAAGCCGGAAGTACCAGCAGAAATAGAAGCTTGGTCTACATCCCTAAATCCAGTAATGATATCAATCTTGTAGATTACACTGCAGGTGGTGTTACCGTAACCGCAGCTCAACAATGGGAGCGCCTTAACGCAGTTATTGAGGATGATAGATATTTGAGAAACAATCGAGGAGGTTATGCTAATAAAAATGGCGCATGGATGCCTTTTGCATCTTCTTTTGATATATCAATTAAACAAGATTTAGGGTTTAAAGTATCTGGTCAATCCCAACGTATTCAGGTTTCTTTGGACATCATAAATGTTGCAAACTTGCTCAATCCTGAGTGGGGAACAGTTTACACTATCCCTGGAGAATTCAATTACTATTATCTATACAATTTTGTTGGATATGAAGCAGATAAAACTACTCCAAAATTTGAATTCCGAGGAGATGGATCAACTGGCACAGACCGCTTCAATATTTCTAACAGTGCGTCGCGATGGAAAATGCGAGTTGGTGTTCGTTATATGTTTAACTAGAATTATTTAGTTAGATAAAAAGTTTAAAAAAGGCTCCAAAAGGAGCCTTTTTTGTTTCAAATCTACCTTCTTTGATAAATGATTAGCGATGAAATAGTTATTCATAATAATCTCATGATTATTTTGCTCAAACTATTACAAGAAGAGTGAAATCTCCTATATTCCAGTTCATTAAACTAGCATAAAATACGATAACCAAATATCGATATGGCATACGTTGTTACAGAACCTTGTGTGAATTGTAAATACACAAATTGTGCTGCAGTTTGTCCAGTAGACGCATTCCGTGAAGGCCCTAATTTCTTGGTAATCGATCCGAACGAGTGTATCGATTGTGATGCTTGCGTTTCGGAGTGTCCAGTTGAAGCGATTTATCCGGATGATGAGGTACCCTCTGAGTGGGAAAGTTATATCGGGTTAAATGAAAGACTGGCGGAAGCATGGGGAGATCATATTATTAATGAGACCAAGGATGCTCTTCCCGATGCAGATGAATGGGCGTCAAAAACAGGTAAAGCGTCTGAGATAATCGAATCGTGGGATTGACGTCGCATAGCTGGGCACTTCACTATCGAAATCGAGAGAAATTGTTTACGCGACCCGCTGTGATGGGCGTGTTAAATCTCACTCCAGACTCTTTTTATGATGGCGGATCTCTGACAAATCAGTCTACTCTTTACCAGAAAATTGAGGAGATGATTGCGGATGGAGCCGATATTTTGGATTTAGGCGCTGAATCTACTCGGCCAGGATCGCGGCCGGTATCCGTAGAGGAAGAGTTAGAGAGATTGAAACCCGGGCTGGAGGCAGTCAAATCCTTTTCAGATCAGGTACTATTTTCCATTGATACTGTAAAACCGGAAGTAGCCAGAGTTGCACTGGATCACGGAATCGCAATTGTAAATAATGTTTCTGGGAGATTGGATGCGTTTCCCGTTGCGGAAGTAGCAGCAGAGTATGGGGCTGCATATGTATTTATGCACGCACTAGGAACACCCGAAACAATGCAGATGAATCCACATTACGAACACCTGGAGCGTGAAGTCTATGACTATTTTAAAACCGGGTTGGAACGCCTAACAGCACTCTCAATGGGGACAATCCTTCTCGATCCTGGTATCGGATTTGGTAAAACATTAGAACATAACCTGTCGTTGATTGAGCACCTAGACTTGTTTCATGACTTTAATCTGCCGATACTCATTGGAGCTTCCCGTAAATCCATGATTGGGCAACTTTTGGAGGGTGCAGGTCCGGAGGATCGCCTATTTGGAACCCTAGCCGTGCACTATGAGGCCTTGCGAAAGGGAGTGCATGTATTACGGGTACATGATGTTCGGGCGGCCGCCGATTCCATTAAAGTAGCCATGGCATTCAGGGAAATTTCAACAAATGAAAATCGGAATATCTCTAACCAGCAACCCTCAGGGTAAGTGACTTTGATTAAGTAGAAAACGTGTGAATCCCCTTCAATTTTTAGAATTTGGCCTGGCAGATGCGGTTGACATCTTGTTGATCTCATTGGCACTGTTCTTTCTGTACCGCAGAATGAAAGGAACGCTCGCCATTCAAGCTATTGCCGGTCTCATCTTTATAATTCTTGTAAATGTATTGGTGAGTTTACTGGGTCTCTCTACGGTTAATTTTATACTTGAGGGATTACTCGATTTGGGTGCCCTGGCCATTATTATTCTTTTTGCTCCGGACATTCGAAAACTCCTTACCGACATCGGGAAAAATCCGGCGCTGGATCGGTTTTTGGGCAAAAAAGGGTCTACGGATCCCTTGGATGAAATCATTGCGGCGGTAAAAGAACTTTCACAGAATCGAATTGGCGCCATTCTGGTATTTCCAAAAACAGCCACATTACAGGATCTAAATGATCCTGGTAAGGAAATCGATGCCAGATTGACCAAGGAGATGCTCCTAACCGTATTTCAAAAAGAGTCGGTGTTTCATGATGGAGCGGCAATTATTCGAAATAACCGAATTGAAAGTGTGCGTGTAACCCTTCCAATCTCAAAGCAAGGGATTGACCCGAAATATGGAACACGTCACAGAGCCGGTCTTGGGGTTACGGAGTCGAATAAAGCATTGGCTGTCATCGTTTCAGAGGAAACAGGCAATATTGCGATTGCGCGGGATGGTACTCTGGAAGGAAAACTTACCATTCAAACACTGCGGGCTCGATTAACTGAATATTTATTAGAAGAGAAGCCGAAAGTAACCAAGCTCTGAGTTCCCAATCGGGCAACTGACCTATTTCAAAAACGAGGCTACAATTTCTGAGGCGAGATCTGGTATTGTTCCTTCCCCTTTTTCAAGTGCTTCTTTAGCCTTTTTCAGGGCCTGCTGAACCGAGGGGCTCTCTTTGAAGGCCAAATCAAGCTGTTTTCGCGTGGCGTCCTCCAGCAGAACCAGTTGCTGTTCAGCTCGTCGGGTTTGGAAGGCATTGGACTGTTGAAGTTTTTCCAGCCTGCTTTTGATTTGGACCCAGATCTCTGAAATGCCATCACCAGTTAATGCTGAACATAGGGCAGTGATTCGAGGGTAAGCCGGACTCATCATGGATCTAAGTCCAAACGCCTGTTGGTACTCCTGCAGGGTGCTCTCTGCAGCCATCCGATGCTCCCCTTCAGCTTTATTAATGGCGACAAGATCGGCAACTTCGAGTATGCCGCTTTTTATGCCTTGCAGCTCATCACCGGCCCCGGAAATGAGCAGGAGCACTAACAGATCGCTAACCGAGGCAATGGTCATTTCTGACTGACCAATTCCGACTGACTCGATCAGGATGGTGTCGAAGCCTGTGGCCTCACAAAGTTGAATGACATCGTAGGTTGTGGAAGTGATTCCGCCTAAAAAACCTGAGCTTGGGGAAGGACGGATAAAGACTCTCGTGTCGGCGGCTAGTAACGGCATGCGTGTTTTATCGCCAAGAATGGAGCCCTTATGAAGTGGACTGCTTGGATCAACAGTTAATACAGCCAGTCGTCGGTCTTCTTTGAGAATTTCCTGCCCAATGGCTTCGATAAAGGTGCTTTTGCCCGCTCCGGGAAGACCGGTAATGCCGATGCGGATTGAGGGATTGACTGGAATCGGGAGCTGCTTTGCTAATTCTCGAAATATAGTCTGATGATCGCTTCTCCGACTTTCAGCAAGCGTAATGGCTCTGGCCAATGAGGCAGTGTCCCGGTTTAAAATCCCGGTTTTGAGAGACTCAATGATGGAATCAGCAATTTTCATCAATTCCCTGGATTTTGTTCGGGATCTGACAACAGGTTCAATACTTCCAATGCTGCATCCGATATTTTTGTTCCCGGACCGAAGACAGCGGACACACCCATACGGTGCAGGAGCTCATTATCCTCTGGCGGAATCACGCCTCCGACAATGACCCGAATATCCTCGCGTCCACTTTTTTGGAGTTCTTTCATGACGATCGGGACCAGTGTCCGATGTGCGGCAGCGAGACTGGAGATTCCTAGTAGATGAACATCATTTTCGATAGCCTGCTTGACGACTTCCTGAGGGGTTTGGAACAGAGGGCCAATATCCACGTCGAAACCCAGATCAGAAAAGCCGGTAGCAATGATTTTAGCTCCACGATCGTGTCCATCCTGTCCCATTTTGGCAACTAAAATCCGGGGCTGCCGACCGGCTTCCTCTGCAAAACGCTCTACCTGTCTACGAGCTTTTTCGAAAGACTCCTCGTGACCGAGTTCTCCGGAATAAACGCCGTTTATGCGTCTTGAGGAGCCCTGATATCGTTGAAATGATTCTTCCATAGCCATTGAAATTTCTCCTAAAGTTGCCCTTGCCCGTGCCGCATCAATTGCTGCAGAGAGTAAATTATCCTCTTCCGGTAGATGTTGAGAGAGAAAGTTTTTCCTTTGAGTGGCGATTTCGGAAAGGCGTTTTAGAGTCACATCGACTCTGTTTTGGTCGCGTGATGCCTTGATGTGATTCAGTCGATCTGTCTGATTCCGTAAAACCTTTTCATGATCCACGATCAGCGTTTCTAGGGCCGGTTCTGACGCTCGTTGAAGGGTATTTACCCCAATGATTAACTCTTCGCCCCGATCAATTCGCGCCTGCTTTTTCGCTGCTGCTTCTTCGATACGCATTTTGGGAAGACCCGTTTCTATGCTGCGGGTCATTCCCCCGTTTTCTTCAATTTCCAGTATATGTTTTCTGGCTTTTGCGATGAGTTCTTGGGTCCGTTGTTCTAAAAAGGCCGAGCCACCCCATGGATCAATGACCTGTGTAATCCCTATCTCTTTTTGCAAGTAGAGCTGAGTCTCCCGTGCAATCTTGGCTGAGGCGTCTGTGGGTAAAGCAATGGCTTCATCGAGAGCGTTGGTATGCAGAGATTGGGTGTGACCGAGTACGGCAGCGAGGGCTTCTGAGCAGGTGCGTACCACGTTATTCACAGGATCCTGGGCCGTGAGACTCCATCCAGAAG
>JAURMN010000078.1 GCA_030830725.1 Balneolales bacterium
CCTGGCATTACCCAAAACGTAGCTGCATTTGTTAGCCACCCTTCAGCCGTGCTTCCGTCAAGATCAATTCGATCACCCCACCATCCAAGGACATAATTTCCAATCAGCATTCCGGCACCATAGGTCAGTAAATTAAAGAATCCCTGGGCACTGGCTCTCAGGTTTTTTGGCGCTTTTTTATCCACGTATAGCTGTCCAGTCACAAAGAAAAAGTCATAACAAATACCATGAAGCGCAACACCCAACACAACCAATAAAGCAGAAGACGGGAAAAGTCCGAAAAGTAGATAACGTGTAGTCCAGGCCAACATCCCGACTAAAAGCATCCATTTTACTCCAAGTCTTGCGATAAGAAGTGGGATAGCCAACATAAATAGGACTTCACTCATTTGACCGATTGCCATAAAGGAAGCTGATTGTTCTCCAAATGCTACAGCCGCGATAAAGTCATTAGTTCTGGCGTAGTAAAATGCTAGTGGGATACTGATGGCAAAGCTACTGATAGAGAAGATGGCGAAGTTTTTATCTGTCAGTAGTTTCAAAGCATCAAGGCCAAACGCTTTTCCTATGCTGAACTCTTTTCCTTTTTCAGCAGGTGGAGCAGCAGGAAGTGTGAAACTGTAAAACCCGTAAATCACAGAAATAATGGCACTAACCTTCAAAGGAATTGAGGTAGCCTGGACATTGGTTTCACCTGTTATTGTCTTTAAAATGGGTACATCCACCCAGCCTAATACAGTTTGAGCGACGATGAATCCAGCAGCAATCCATCCAACCGTTCCCCATACACGAATATTGGCAAATTCTTTATCAGGATCCTCAATGTTGGCAAAGGTTATGGCATTCACCAAAGCCAATGTTGGCATATATACCATAAAATATGCAAGCATGACAAGGATAAACGAACCCGGTTCTGTAATTCCAGAGGCATACCAGAGCAATCCAGCTCCCATTAGGTGAGAAATTGCATTCACTTTCTCCGCATTAAAAAAGCGATCCGCAAGTAAACCCACGAATACTGGTGCAAGTAGTCCGGCCCAATTATGGGTAGCATAGGCCTGACCGATAATAAGATTTAGTCCTTCTGTTCCATCAAATGCAGACAATAAATAGGTGCCCATGGTTACAAAAAAGGCACCCCAGATAAAGAACTGCAAGAACATCATCAGACTAAGGCGGACCTTTACATTCGAGAGTGTTGTCATAGCAGGCTTAGTGTGTATTAACGTTGAAATTGAATGATCTTGGAATGGGTTAAAAAAGCGTTTTTTCTAAACATAAGTCAAGTATTGAATCGAGAATCTTGAATTTACTTTAAAGGGAATTCTTCTTTTATTCCAAACTAAATTATTCAATAGATAGGACTTCAATAGTAGCGAATTTGAACTGAATTTTCGAAACCTACTATCTGCTATCTAATGAACTTTTTTTACCGCTTGCTAACTATACACATGGCCGATTAATGAGTATTTCAAATAGAAAAATTAGACTCGGAATGATAGGGGGAGGTTCAGGAGCCTTTATTGGAGCTGTTCATCGCATTGCAGGACGTATGGATGGTCAAGCAGAATGGGTTGCTGGTGCCTTTAGTTCGGATCCACAAAAGTCAAAAAAGACAGGAGAGGAGCTCTATCTGGATCCTTCCAGAGTCTACGCGACCTATTCAGACATGATCCAGTCCGAGTCGAATCTACCAGACTCGGAACGAATTGATGCAATCGCAATTGTCACTCCCAATCATCTTCATGCGGCACCTGCTATAGAGGCGCTTGAGCGCGGGTTTCATGTCATGGTTGATAAACCCATGGCATTTTCGGTGGAAGAGGCCATTCAAATGCAGAAAGCCGTTGAAAAAAGTGGATGCATTCTCGGAGTCACCCATACGTATAGCGGGTATCCAATGATTAAAGAGATGAAACTTCGCATTTCGAGGGGCGAGCTAGGGGATATTAGAAAAATTTTCGTGGAGTACCCACAAGGATGGCTTACTCTGCCTCTGGAAATGGAAGGGCAAAAGCAGGCTTCCTGGAGAACAGACCCCTCTAAGTCAGGTGCTGGTGGGGCAGTAGGGGATATTGGAACCCATGCAGCCCATCTTGCCGAATATGTGACTGGACTAAAGATTCTGGAGCTCTCGGCTCAACTCAAAAGTCATATTGTTGGTAGACTACTGGATGATGATTCAGCTGCATTACTACGATTTGAAAAAGGCGTAACCGGGTCCTTAATTGCAACACAGGTTGCAGCAGGTGAGGAGAATACCATGAAACTACGTGTATATGGGGATCTTGGAGGACTAGAGTGGTCACATGGGGATCCGAATACTCTTTTGTGGAAGCCCTTGGATCAACCAATGCAAGTCTTAAGGGCCTCGAATGGATACTTGTCAAAAGCAGTATCTAGTTTGGGACGAACTCCCCCTGGACACCCAGAAGGATTTTTGGAGGCTTTTGCTAACCTATATATGGCATTTTTTAATGCCATTCGTGCTCATGAAAAAGGAATTGGGTCGGTCCCAGATTTACCCAATGTTCTTGATGGTGTCCGTGGGATGAAATTTATAGATGCAATGGTTCGGTCATCTGCGAGTGAAGGAAAATGGACTCTAATCGCATAAGACGTCCAGTCTTTTGAGATCACCTAAGTGTAATATTCCGAAAATCTGACCTAAGGGTTTTAAAACAGTTCATACTCTTTATATAGACACTTCCGAATCTTAAAACCTGTCAATCAACAATAAAACCCTGGAAAATGAATACAATTAAAGGCCCTGCGATTTTTCTCGCTCAATTTATAGGCGACAAAGCACCCTTTAACACCCTCGAGGGACTCTGTAAATGGGCTGCAGATCTTGGGTATAAAGGCGTTCAAATTCCCACATGGGAATCAAGATTGATCGACCTAAAAAAGGTGGCAGAGAGTAAAACCTATGCCGACGAGTACAAAGGCAAAATTGCAGAATATGGTATGGAAATTACTGAATTATCGACCCATCTTCAGGGGCAATTAGTGGCTTTACACCCTGCATACGACCGAATGTTTGATGCCTTTGCCCCTAAAGAGCTTCATGGAAATCGCCAGGGTAAAATGGAGTGGGCGGCTGAGCAGGTAAAATTGGGAGCCCGTGCAAGTGGAAATTTAAGCCTCAAAACTCAAGCCACCTTTCCAGGAGCATTGATGTGGCATACGGTGTACCCTTGGCCTCAACGGCCTACCGGTTTAGTGGAAGAGGGTTTCAAAGAATTGGCTCGACTTTGGAAACCTATTTTGGATGAATTTGATCGGAATGGTGTGGATGCAGCATTTGAGATTCATGCCGGTGAGGATGTTCATGATGGTGTAACCTTTGAGCGGTTTCTTGAAGCCTCGAATCACCACCCCCGACTCCAAATGCTATTCGATCCTTCTCACTTTATCCTCCAGCAACTAGACTATTTGGAGATGATCGATATTTACCATCCTTATATTAAGGCCATACACGTGAAAGATGCTGAGTATATTCGATCAGGAAGAAGTGGCGTTTATGGTGGATATCAAGATTGGATCGATCGTCCTGGTCGATTCCGCTCCATTGGAGATGGTCAAGTTGACTTTAGAGGGATCTTTAGTCGCTTATCTAAATATGGTTTCCAAGGATGGGCAGTATTGGAGTGGGAGTGTTGTATTAAATCTCCTGAACAAGGCGCCCGTGAAGGTGCCAACTATATCTCCGATTTTATCATCGAAGTTACGGACAAAGCCTTTGATGATTTTGCAGGAACAACCAAGGATCATAAGTTGATACAACATATCCTTGGATTGACATGATAAATAGTAAGTTAACGCATGTATATCGCAACTCAACGTTATTGTTTCTGAGTGAATAAACACGTTTATTTTTATGTAAATAATTTTTCCATTCGCCATTTAAAAAACTATGCACCGTAAAGAATTTTTAAAACTTTCCGCTTTTGGGGCTACCGCCACGGTCGGACTTCCATTTTTTCTTCAGGCTTGTTCATCGGAGACGTCTGTTGCATCTTCTGAGAATCTCTTTTTCAAACTTTCACTTGCACAATGGTCACTCCATAAATCCATTTTTGGATCCTCAATTGAAAAAGGGTGGGAGTCTATGACAAACCTCCTGAAGACCGATCCTCAGGCCGTATTTCAGGGTAGCGTTAAACCTCTCGATTTTCCGAGGATTGCGAGACAGGAATACGGTTTTGATGCTGTTGAATATGTGACCATTTTCTATCCCGAAACCACCGGTGCTTCAGATACTCATATCAAGCAACTCAAAGAAACCTCAGATCAAGAGGGAGTTCGGAATGTATTGATGATGGTGGACCAAGAGGGTGCGCTTGGAGATCCGGATGAAAAAGCCCGCCAGCGAGCGATTGAAAATCATTATAAATGGGTCGAGTGCGCTGCTTTTTTAGGATGTCACTCGATTCGAGTGAATGCGCAAAGTCAGGGTGCGTGGGATAAGCAGCATGATTTGGCTGCTGATGGCTTGCGACGCCTTTCTGAGCATGCTCAAGCATCTGGAATCAATATCATAGTGGAAAATCACGGAGGTCTTTCTTCAAATGGAGAGTGGTTGTCTTCAGTAATTGCATCAGTAAATATGGAAAATTGTGGAACTCTACCTGATTTTGGAAATTTTCGAATCTCTGAAACTGAGACATTTGACACCTACAATGGAATGGAGCTGTTAATGCCTTTTGCGAAAGGAGTCAGTGCCAAGAGTTATGATTTCGGACCGAATGGGGAAGAAACTAGTCTCGATTATCAACGAATTCTAAACATTGTGAAAGATGCAGGATATACAAGTTACATCGGAATTGAATATGAAGGATCAAGACTCTCTGAAGCTGATGGTATCCGTGCTACCCGTGATCTTCTTATCAAACATGGAGTATAATGAACATTAAGTCCTCTTCAGAAGTCTATGACGTTTGTATAATTGGCTCCGGTGCCGGTGGGGGTATGGCCGCAAAGGTCTGTGCAGAAGCTGGGGCCAAAGTCGTAATGTTGGAAGCAGGCCCGTGGTTTGCATCTGAATCTGCCGACATGTTAGCTTGGTCCTATGAGTCCCCTCGCCGTGGAAGAGGTTCCAAAGAGCGTCCCTTCGGTGAGTTTGATGCCTGTTATGGCGGTTGGGATATCGAAGGTGAACCCTATCGTGGGGATAGTGGAGATGGATTTTCCTGGTTCAGAGCACGAATGCTTGGAGGCAGAACCAATCACTGGGGTCGTATTTCTCTTCGATTTGGTCCTGATGATTTCAAAGGGAAATCTAAAGATGGCCACGGGGATGACTGGCCAATCAGCTATGCTGATGTTAAACCTTATTACGACCGAATTGATCAGGAAATCGGGATTTTTGGATCTAATGAGGGGTATTATAACGAGCCAGATGGCTACTTTATGCCACCACCGACTCCTCGCGCGCACGAACGCTTTATTCAAAAAGGGGCCACGAAGTTAGGTATTCCCTTCATCCCTTCTCGGCTATCGATAATAACTAAGCCACTGAACGGACGAGCCGCCTGTCACTATTGCGGACAGTGTAACCGCAGCTGTGCAACTCATTCCAATTTCTCTACTCCATCTGTACTCCTTCCACCGGCTTTGGCCACCGGAAATCTACAAATTGTAACCGATGCCATGGCCCGCGAAATTCTAGTGAAAGACGGTAAAGTAAGCGGGGTAGCCTATATCGATAAAACGACTCGTCAGGAGCGTGAAGTGAAAGCTAAGGCGGTTGTGGTTGCGGCAAGTGCTTGTGAATCAGCCCGCCTGTTACTGAACTCCAAGTCTGCAGATCATCCAAATGGCCTGGCAAATTCCTCTGGAGTGATTGGTAAATATCTGATGGATACCACTGGGTATTCTATGGGTGGATTCTTCCCGCAGTTGATGGATCAGGCCTCATACAATTCGGACGGTGTTGGTGGAGCTCATCTTTACGTGCCTTGGTGGTTGGATAATAAGAAGCTCGACTTTCCACGTGGCTATCACATAGAGATGTGGGGAGGTCGTGGAATGCCATCCTATGGGTTTATGAGTGACATTCATCGACTCAATCGATTCATTGAGGGGCGATCTACTGGTGGTGGCTATGGACGTCAGCTTAAGGATGATTATCGCAGACTTTATGGATCTACCGTTGGATTTTCTGGCCGCGGGGAAGGAATCGCATATGAGACCAATTATTGTGAAATCGATCCAAACGGAGTGGATGAATTTGGAATTCCGACCCTCCGATTCCACTACGAGTGGTCAGATGAAGAATACAACCAGGTCAAGCATATGCAGGAGACCTTCAATACGCTCATTACCGAATTAGGCGGAATTCCAATGTGGGACGCTCCTGGGAAAGAGCAAGGATATGGGATTACTAAACCTGGTCAAATCATTCATGAAACCGGAACAGTCCGGATGGGATCTGATCCATCGAAATCTGCGGTAAATAACTATGGACAGGCACACGATGTGCCAAATCTCTTTGTGATGGATGGAGCTACGTTCGTTTCACAACCCCATAAAAATCCAACGTGGACAATTTTAGCATTAGCACTTCGAAACTCTGAGTACTTAATGGATCAAAGTCGCAAAGGAGGTCTATTATGAGCAAGATGAACAGAAGAGAAGCTCTTAAAACCATGGCTCTTGGGACACTGGGTGCCGGGGCACTTCTTACAGGTTGTAAGTCTGGAGAGGAAACAGGTCATGCGGCCCACGTCCACACTCGGCTCCCTGGAAAAATTGAGGATCCCTTAAGAGCTTCACCCGGTGGAGAAGCCTTACGGAATTGGAAGCGTCAATTTTTCGACGAACATGAGTTTGAAACCATTCGTCAACTGGTAAATCATATTATTCCTGCGGACGAGAAAAGTGGCAGTGCAGAAGATGCCAATGTTCCCAATTTCATCGATTTTATCATGACAGAAAACAAGCAGGATCAGACCTTGATGCGTGGAGGATTGAAATGGCTCGATCTCACCTGTACCGAAGATTATGGAGATCTGTTTACAAACCTTCCAAAAGAGTCTCAATTTGCCATGATGGATCGTTTGGCTTGGCCGGAGAAAGCAGTACCCGAAGATAAGCCAGGTGAACGGTTCTTTAACCTGGTGCGAAACTATACCTCCACTGGCTTTTGGTCAAGCAAAATAGGAATGCAGGATATCGGATATATTGGGAATGTGCCTTATTACTGGGAGGGCCCACCGGAATCAGAACTCAAACGTTTGGGATTAACTTGACTCCTTCATCAACCTCAATTCATCCAAATAAATGAAAACCTGTTTCTTACTTCTCTTTTCAATAATGACTATTTCGTGTCAAAATTCTGGTAGAACCGGTTCTGAAAACCAACTCAACAAACTTACCAAAACCGAAGAAGACGCTGGATGGCAACTTCTCTTTGATGGACAAACCATGGAGCATTGGAGGGTTTACAATCAGCCAAATATCCCGGGAGAGAATTGGAGGGTAGAAGATGGTCTGATGGTATTTCGTCCCCAGTCTAATGGTGAGTGGACTTCAGGTCTGGATATCATTACGAAAGAGACCTATTCTGATTTTGAGTTTGTGATGGAATGGAAAATCTCTGAAGGTGGGAACAGCGGTATTTTCTATCATGTTATTGAGCAACCTGATAAGGCTCTTTATTGGTCCGGGCCCGAAATGCAGATTTTGGATAATGAAAATCATCCGGACGCAAATTTGGGAATTGATGGAAATCGAAAAGCAGGGTCTCTCTACGATTTAATCCCAGCGAGTCCACAAAATGCGAATCCACATGGAGAATGGAATTTGGTGAAGATTGTCTCAAAAGGACCTACCATTGAACATTGGCAAAATGGCGAAAGGGTACTTCACTATGAACGATGGACGAATGAATGGAATGAGATGGTTGCGAACAGCAAATTTGCCGAACATCCGGAATTTGGCCAGGCAAAAGAGGGTCATCTCTCACTACAAGATCACGGTGATGTTGTGATGTTCCGAAACCTGAAAATTCGTCGCTTAGACATTTGATCGTTCAATTTCACATTTTATTTGTTAGACGGGCTATACTAACAAAGACCTAATAACATGTATATCAACGGACTAGCTAAAGACGATCTGACCTATGATGCCATTGTAGTAGGAAGTGGTATTAGTGGAGGGTGGTCAGCCAAAGAACTCACTGAAAATGGTCTTAATACACTCGTTTTGGAACGAGGTAGGAATGTAGAACATATCAAGGACTACCCAACTTCAATGTTGGATCCTTGGGAATTGCCGGCAAATGATGATATCCCGCATCCAGATCGTCAACACTATGAAAAACAATTACGTACAGGTTACACGATTAAAGAGTCTACCAAGCATTGGTGGGTAAAAGATACCGATCAGCCCTATGAGGAGATTGAACGCTTTGACTGGATTAGGGGGTACCATGTTGGAGGGCGATCCATCATGTGGGGACGTTTTAGTCTTCGATTATCCCAAATGGATTTTGAGGCCAACGCAGTGGATGGGTATGGTGTAGATTGGCCTATTCGATATGAGGATATTGAACCGTGGTACACTCATGTAGAAAAATTTGCTGGTATTAGTGGAAAGTCAGAAGGGTTATCACAGCTTCCTGATAGCCATTTTCTCCCTCCAATGGAATTAAGTTGTGTAGAGCTTGAATTACAAAAATCGATGAAGCAGAAATTCGGGCGTGTGTTGACCAACCCCAGAATGGCAAATCTCACACAACCTCTTAATGGTCGAGGGCAGTGCATGACTCGTAACCTTTGTATGAGGGGCTGTCCTTTGGGGGCTTACTTTAGCTCAAATGCCGTCACACTCCCTGCTGCCGCTGCTACCGGGCGCTTGACGATTCGTCCTCATTCCATCGTGCATTCACTCGAATATAATGAATCCACCGGGAAAGTATCAGGAGTTCATATTATCGACGAGTTAACAGGTGAAATGAAAACCTTTCACTCCAAAATCGTATTCCTCAACGCATCCGCGATAGCGAGTGCAATGATACTGCTCAATTCCCGATCAAACCGATTTCCAAATGGCCTCGGGAATGATTCTGATCAAGTAGGACGAAATGTGATGGACCACCATTTACAGATTGGGGCTAATGGAACTATTGAAGGATTTGAGGATCAATATGATTGGGGGCGCAGACCTCAAGGATTCTATATACCGCGATATCGAAATGTTGGCAAGGATAAGCGTGAGTATGTTCGAGGATTTGGCTACCAAGGGGGGAGTGGTCGACAAGGGTGGCACCGTGCGATTGCAGAAGCAGCCATTGGGTCTGATCTTAAACAAATTGCTGCAACTCCAGGGCCATGGTCTGTAGGAATGATGGCCTTTGGGGAAATGCTACCTCATGAGGATAATCGAATTTTTCTAAATTTTGAAAAACTTGACAAGTGGGGGTTACCAACCGCTGTATTCGATGTCAAATTTCGTGACAATGAATACAAGATGCGTGTCGACATGATGAATGATGCTGCCGAAATGATTGAAGCGATGGGAGCGAAGAATGTTTCGATGTATGATAACAAGGGTGCACCTGGTTTAGGGATTCACGAGATGGGAACGGCTCGTATGGGACGAGATCCCAAAACCTCCGTATTAAACAAATGGAACCAGATCCATAATGTTCCCAATGTTTTTATAACAGATGGTGCGTGTATGACATCCTCCGCATGTCAAAATCCATCTCTTACCTACATGGCACTTTCAGCCAGAGCTGCAAACTATGCTGCCGATCTCGTTAAGAAAGGAGATATATGATGGAAAATGAATTGAAATCATTCGATTTCTTTGAAGTCACATCTTCTGATACTGAATTGATCACAAGGCGAGAAGCTCTCCGGCGATCCGGCCTGTTGGCAGGGGGAGTTTTTTTTGCACCTGCAATAGTAGGTTTTTTGAAGGGTTGCAAAGCCACAACCCGCGACTACGATTATATCGTATTTAATTCGGATCAAGTAGATGCGTTACGAATTATTGTGGACGCAATAGTTCCTGAAACGGATACACCTTCGGCAACTCAAGTCGGTGTCCCTGCTTTCATTGACCAAGTCCTCAGCCGAAACTCTTCCAAACAAACCAGAGAGGAGTTCATGGTTCAGTTTGATGCATTCTTAGAGGATGCCAAAGGTGAGTTTGGGAAATCATTTCATGAAGCTGATTCCCAACGTCAACTCGAATACATTTCAAAACTTCATGCGCAGGCAGTAGAACCCGCTGAGGATCCTGTAGACCGAACTCTTTCGGGGTTTATCATGTGGATGAAGCAATTGACTGTGGTAGGATACTTTACGTCCGAACCAGGTGCAACACAAGTATTACGATATGCAGCAATGCCTGGTCCTTACAAAGGGTGTGTTCCATTTGAAGAGGTAGGGAGAACGTGGGCGACGTAAAAAAGAATTTTCAGAGGAAAACCATATCCATTTTAGGGTGATCCTACATCTTAATTCTACCTTAAAAGAGAAGTAAGAATATCCTCCGAAGGTTTTGGAGTACCTCCTCGTTGAGAAGCCACCCAAGCAGCATATTCTGAAGCAATCTTTAAAATTTTCCGCCATTCCAAATCCTGCAAATAAAGAGCCGTCACGGCGGCTAAAAAAGCATCTCCAACCCCAACGAAATCTCCTTTGTGATCGGATTTTGGAATGGCATACGCGGATTGGTAGATTTCTGAACCATCTGCCGTTATCACACGGGCTCCTCTTTCTCCTTGGGTAATCAACAATGCTTCTAGATTGGCCTCTGCTACTAATTCAAGAGGGGTCAAGTCAAAAAGTTCCTGAATAAACTCCCACTCTTCCTCATTACACTTTACAATATCGGACCACTCGATAGAGAGTTTTAGCTTTTCATCATCAATAAAGGGGGGTCTTAAATTGCAATCAAAAATCACACTTGACTTCGATGGAAGTCTGTTGATTAACTTTTTAAGAGTTTCTACGTTCATCTCTGATCTCTGAGCGAGAGAGGCAAATACAAAGGCATCCGCGGTCAGAATATCTTGATGAAGTTGATCCTGAATCCCAATAAAATCCCATGCGACATCTTCTTCAATGGAATATGACGGTTCATCATCGTCGGTCAGACGAATCATAACATGACCGGTGGGGAGTTCATTTTCACTGATGTAATCCGTAGAAAGTCCGATATCTTGGATCCAATGAATTAATTCTCGTCCATTTTGATCCTGACCTATAGAACTCACCAACTTGGTGAGATGTCCGAAATAGTAGAGGTGTGCGGCCACATTTAAAGGTGAACCACCGGGAATTCGATAAGAAGGGAATTGATCCCAAAGAATTTCTCCAAACGAAAAAATCTTTTTCTGAGCGGAAGCCTTAAAAGGGTACGGTTCAGTGCTCATGCAGAATAAACGATCGGGATGAATTCTGACTTGGATTTTGAATTCAATATCCTAATTTGTTATTCATCATCCAACTTTTCAGAGTCTCAAAAATCTTTGCTTACTTTTCTCAATTAGACCTGTTTTTACATGTTGACGATCTCTAGACGCACTGCACTCAAACGGTTATTTCAAGCTACTACCGGCGCCTCGTTTCTTGGACCTATGGCTTCATTTCTGTCACATGCACAGTCACTCCATCCACCCCTCTATGATGGAGTGAATCCGTCTTCAACCGGTCAAATTCGTCACTCTGTCAGCAGATGGCCATTCAGCCAAATCCCTTTGGAAGAGTTTTGTAGTCAGGTTAAAGAATTTGGAATTGAATCTGTGGAATTGGTAGGCCCTGATGAGTGGCCGATTCTAAAGAAGTATGGGCTTCATTGTGCAATGCCAAATGGAGCGGATCGGTTAGGTCTGACGCGTGGGTTTAACGATCTCGCTCTGCATGATCAATTAATTCAAGATTACCGACGTGTCATTCCTTTGGTCGCTGACGCAGGTTATGATAAGTTGATCTGTTTTTCTGGAAATCGCAATGGATTGGATGATGAAGAAGGGCTTGAAAATTGCGCAAAAGGACTTAAAGAATTGATGCTACTAGCAGAGAAACAAGGGGTAACCCTTGTAATGGAACTGCTCAATTCCAAAGTAGATCATCGCGATTATCAATGCGATCATACCGCTTGGGGGGCTCGATTGGTCGATTTGGTTGGAAGCGATCGATTTAAACTTCTTTACGATATCTATCACATGCAGATCATGGAAGGTGATGTCATACGCACGATTCGGCAGTACTCTGATTACATCGTTCATTATCACACCGCCGGAGTTCCTGGCCGTAACGAAATCGATGAATCACAGGAGCTCTATTATCCGGCTATTATCCAGGCAATTCAGCAAACTGGATTTGAAGGATTTGTGGGGCAGGAGTTTATTCCCTCATCAGATCGTCCTTTGGATGCGCTTGCCAAAGCTGTTGAGATCTGTACGGTTTAGCAGATAATCGGGGATTTTAACTCGTTTGAGGAGCCTCAAGCTTCATCCACTTTCGATTTGGATCAAGCGAAAAAGAGCCAATATATCCCATCTGTTGAGCTTCACGTCTTTTCCGTCCCCACTCGTGGGGTGCGATCATGCTCAAAAATGGTTTCCCCGGCTTCCCACCTCGATCATAAAGATGGTAGGTTTGTCCAATAATGGGCTCATAATTAAACTCGGCAGAGTAGACCAACTCATTCCAGCGGTGTTCCTCAACGAGTTGAATGTATTGCTCTTCAAGTTCTTTGAAGCGAGTTCGAAGCACATGATTTACCATAGTCGCTCCCTGCTGCTTCCAGGCAGAGATATTTTCAAGACGAATGGCTGGAGCTCCAACATTGGTCCCATATGGAAGGAGTGCTGCGTTATATCCCTCTTTCTCGTCAAATACGACAGAATCGGGTCTTTTTTTCGTCTTATTATCGGAGGACTGTTGACTCATCTTTTAATTCTTTGGCTAAATCAGCTATACTTAGGATTCTTAACTTAGATTACTTTTGTAACACAGGTGTGCAAGAGATTCGTTTCTGCTTTTCAAAATAGGGATAAAAAAGCGATATGGTTTCATCTATACTAGAAATGCGAAAACCTTCTAATCTCATCACGATCGGGCTCATCATAATCACAATGGCTGGGTGCTCATCGGGATTTCCACTCGAACCAGAAATACTCAATTGCTCGTGGTGGGTCAGGCTCGATTAGAAGCCTCGAATTTTGTGAATCGGGACATGTCGATTAATGGAATTCATACGAATGGAATTCAACTCACGATAAAAAATATGAATACAGGATCCGCAGAAGTCTTACAAAGCTCGGGAGAAAGTGGATTGTTCTACTTTAAAGGAACTCCCGGCCATCGATATCAGATCAAAAGGATCTTTTTTGAAGAATATGGGACCGGATACGCACGGTCCTTCTTAGACGAAGCTTTTGAAAAGAGCCAATTTGATGTTCCCTTTTTGGTTGACGCGGAGGGTAACGTTACTCCGCGTTTTCTTTCTTTAGGTACATTGATCTGGAAAGCAGATGGCTTGAATGGGAGTAAACTTATTCAGAAACACTCTCTTTTGGTATGGGAAGAGGACTCTTCTACAGACCCAACTGATAAGAGACGAAGAACTTCCGACGAGACCCAGTCTGTTTTCTCTGCTAAATTTCCGAGCAGTCTCTGGAACCAAACAAACTGGGTTCAGATCACCTTTAATTGAGCTTATTTCTCTATACTGTGATTTCTTAGAGCGTAACGTGGTGAAGTACTCCCATGTCATTCCGGAGGGATAGTTTTACGATGGGGCTTTGTTCGGTTGAGCCTTCCACTGGCCATTTAATTTCCACAAGTCCATAATTCGGCTCGATCACTTTAGGGGTAACGGCTTTGGAGTTGACTTCATCAAACATCCGACTCCATACATTCGTTAATCCGCTGCTCGTGATATCATAAAGAGGTGCCGACAGACCATCTAGTAAAACAGCTGAGATTTCCCCTGCATGGCGATCACCGGAAATCACAACAGGTTTTGCAGGATTGGTTTTGACAATAAGGTCATAAAACCGTTGAAGTTCATTTGGAAAATTAGCCCATTTTTCGAATCGGTGCTCGAAGGCGATCACCTGAATACTACTAATTATCAAGTGAACTTCCGCTTCATTTGCCGCGAGTTCCCGCTCCAACCAGGCCCACTGCTCCTCACCCAAAACCGTACCAGTTTCGTTGGGGAGATATTCTTGATTCTCACCTTCTGTTCGTTCAATTGGATCTCGAAACCAGCGAGTATCCAGTAAAATGACCTTCACGCGTCTACCTTGCGGACCGTAAAGATACGCTCTTTGTGTACCTGAACGACCCACAGAAGGATCATCTTCTGTAACATTTAGGAATCGATACATTTCACTCTTGGCCACCTCTTTCATGGGGTATTCCGCCCCACCATCATTGGCGCCATAGTCATGATCATCCCAAGTTCCGGTCATAAAGGGAAGATTTGCTGTAAATCGTTGGTAATCCGGATTCGCGAGCTGCTTTTCATATTTAGCTCTAAAAACGGCTTGTTCTTCCGTGTCCGCATAAATATTATCCCCAGTCCATATCCATAAATCTGGATTTACGGCCCTAATCACATCCCAAAGGGGTTGTGGTTTATCTTCATCATTACAAGAGCCAAACGCGATAGTGGTCAGTGTCTCATTGGATACCAGATAGTTGTCCAAAGCTTCTGGATTTGTGGATGAGTATTGACAACTCATTAAATGGCTGAATACTAGCGCCAGAATTAAAAAAGTAAAAGACTTGTGATTGTGAATGATCATGGTTTACGGATTGTTAAAGTATGCGATAGATGATCGTTTTCAGGAAAAGATTTTTTACCCAAATGTAATCGTGAATAACCTGTTTAGGAAATGAATAAGATAGTCAGAAGAAAGATGCTGGGCACTCAAGATTGAGGATTTAACAATACGTTCACGAGTTTGTCCAAATCCTCCTTGGTATTGTAAACATGTGGTGAAACCCGAATCACATCTCCACGAAATGAAACATGAATCTTTTCCTGATTCAATTGCTTCTTAATCTCATCAAGATTTTTGAAGTTTGGGAGACGGATTCCAAACAAATGTTCTCCTCTGTATTCGGGTTTTTCGATCCAATAACCCTGACAAATGAGTGTGTTCTGAGCGCTTTCGCAAATCTCTTTACAGTACTGCTGAATGGCAGCTGGTGTCCACTCAATCAATTGCTCCAATGCTCTGGTGAGCATTGCCGTCAGGATAAAATTGGCGCTTTCCCCCACCTCAAACCGCTTTGCACCCTCCATATACTCTTCTTGGTAGTGAACAAGCTGACTAAAATCCTCACTTCCTTTTCTGGCCATCCAGCTGTTCTCCAAAGGGGAACCCTCGTGGAAATAATCCCCATAATAAGCGACCCCTATAGAGTAAGGACCCATCAACCATTTGTAGGCAGCTACAATAAGTGCATCGGGCTCAAAGACTTGAATATCGAAAGGCAGGGCACCCACAGATTGAGTCCCATCGATTACTAATGCGGCTCCCACTTCTCGAGTACGATGTCGAATCGCTTCGAGGTCAAACATTGTTCCGTCAGCCCAATGAACATGGCCTATCGCCACCAATTTTGTTCGATGAGTAATTGATTCTAAAAGGTTTTGATTCCAAAGAGCTCCCCTGTTTATTAGAGTTGCAGGAGCCGCTACCGTACGAACAATAACTCCTCTTTCTTTTTCTAGGGATTTCCAAGGGTAAACATTACTTGGAAATTGTTCCCCCACAACCAGAATTTCATCTCCCTTTCCAGCTTTTAAATTTTTTGCGACAGTAGCCATGCCATAAGAGACCGAGGGAATGATAGCACAATGACTCGCATATGGCGCATTCACTAACGAAGCAAAGTGGTTCTTTACCCGATCTCCATATCGAAAAAAATCTTCAGGTGGGAGGGATATTGGATTCTCTTTCTTTTGAATAGCTTCATTACCAGCTTTAGAGACCGCTTTCATCAGCGGTGACATGTAGCTGCAATTCAGATAAGTTTGATCACCTGAAAGATTGAAAAGATGGCGCTGGCAGGATAGCATTAATTTTGCTGGTAACGAATGGCTTTTTGCTCTGTAACTAGAAGAGTAGCAGCTGCGGATAAGAGTAAAGAGATTCCGGCAACAACCATTGCATAGATTGATTCTTCACCAAGAAGATTTTGGAAGAAGATTACACCTCCTAACGCAGCAACAATCTGAGGAATCACGATGAACATGTTAAATATCCCCATAGTAATGCCCATTTTATCAGGATCAACAGCACTGGAAAGCATCGCATAGGGCATCGAAAGAATGCTGCCCCAGGCGATTCCAACAAAGGCAAACCAGAGGCCTAAATAGGCCGGATCTGGGAAATAGTACATGGCCAAAAATCCAATCCCACCAATGAATAGAGAGCCCATGTGCAGGTATTTACGGTTGACGGTGTATCGGGCGGTATAAAACGTAAGTAACAAAGCAAAGACCATGGATGAAAGCCCATAAACTCCCATTTTTGAACCAACCAGATTCGATGCTTTTTGGAAAGCAGTATTTTGTGCATTGAACAAAGCCGCAGAAACCTCATCATTAAAATCAAAATTAGCTTCAAAAGGGGCAGGAGCTTGATATGTATGTTCCGTCAAGGCAGGATTGGCCATACTCCACATTGTAAAAAAAGCAAACCAACTGAAAAATTGAACAACTCCTAGCTTGGCCATCGTCGATGGCATATGAATGATGTTTTCCCATAATTCGGGCAGTAATCGAGTCGACTTGTTCTTCTCTTTAAAAGATTCGATGTCCTCAGGTGGATATTCCGTTGTTGTAAATACGGTGTAAAGAATGCTAAATAAGAACACAAACGCTCCCACTGCAAATGCCACTTTTACCGACATAGGAACGATGTTTGGGCCTGCTACATCACTCACACCCAGTTGAGAAACAAGCCAAGGAAGGTTGCTTGCTGCCCACGTTCCAATTCCGATAATCAATGTTTGCGTTACAAATCCATAGGAGCGTTGATGATCTGGTAGCTTATCCGCAACCAACGCGCGGAAGGGCTCCATGCTAATATTGATAGACGCGTCCAATATCCATAAAAAACCGACAGCAACCCACAAATAAGGAGAATGAGGAACGAAGAATAGGGCAATTGAACTCAACACGGCGCCAATCAAAAAGTAAGGTCTTCTTCTGCCAAAGCGCGTGTGCCAGGTTCGATCGGATAAATATCCAATGATGGGCTGAACAATCAAACCAGTCAATGGAGCTGCAATCCATAACAACGGAATTTCTTCCTTGGATGCGCCAAGTGTTTGAAAAATACGTGACATAAAAGCACCTTGAAGGGCAAACCCAAACTGAATACCCAAAAAACCAAAGCTCATATTCCAAATGTCCCAAAACCCGAGTGTCTGTTTTTTCATAGGTAATTTTATTTGGCAGGTGGTATTTAATCACAAATAAATGTGATATTGACAGATCGATTTGATGAAGCAAAAGTAATGGATTAATTTAAAAAAACAAGCTTGTAAGACTTGAATGATCTACTCAATGATTCGATAAACTAATCCTTCTTACCTGCGATTGATCTTGGATTATTCTTCAGATATATCATAACGTTAATTAATGACTCATGAGTTTGAGAAAAGAAATTACAAGAAGACTGTTTTGGTCTATTTTACTTTCGATTTCCCCATTGTTTGGACATGTATTTGCACAACGCGCTGCAACGGATGTCATTTCTGAAAAAACAAAAGGGTTTGCTAAGGCAGAAGGATTTTATTCCACTTATTATGATGCAGGAAAGGATCAACTATGGTTGGAAGTAGATCTGACAGAAGGGAATACAACGCCCATCGGAAAAACGGCAAGATCAAAAGAGTTTCTATACATCAATTCCTTGGCAGCCGGGGTAGGTTCCAATGATATCGGATTGGATCGCGGTCAATTGGGAGATACCCGTGTCGTTTATTTTGAACGTCGTGGTCCCAAATTACTTTTGATCCAGCCCAATCTAGACTATCGCGCTGAGACGGATAATCCGCTGGAACGGAAATCGGTGGCAGAAGCTTTTGCGTCTTCAGTTCTATGGGGATTCGAAATCGTTGCAGAAGAAGGCAGTCGAGTTTTAGTGGATTTCTCCCCATTTTTAATGCGCGATGCTCATGGCGTGGCCGAAAGACTTCAGTCCTCGGGTCAGGGAACGTACTCGTTGGATAAAAGCCGTTCTGCATTGTATACCGAGGCGATTCTGAATTTTCCTTTCAACAGTGAATTTGAAGCGATTCTAACCTTTAGCGGAACCCGTTCTGGAGGTTGGGTTCGTTCCGTTACTCCCACACCAGAAGCCCTTACGGTTCGACAGCATCACTCTTTTGTGAAATTGCCGGATTCGGGATATCAAAAGCGAGAGTATGATCCAAGGGCCGGGTATTTTGGAATCACCTATCAAGACTATGGGACACCTATTACCGAGCCACTTGTAAAACGTTATATCGCCCGACATCGACTCGAGAAAAAAGACCCCACCGCCGCCATAAGTGAGCCAGTCGAGCCGATTATCTATTACTTGGATAATGGAACTCCGGAACCTGTAAGAAGTGCTCTTTTGGATGGAGCCCGTTGGTGGAACCAGGCGTTTGAAGCCGCCGGATATAAAGATGCATTTCGAGTGGAGATCCTTCCTGAGGATGCGCATCCACTGGATGTGAGATACAATGTGATTCAATGGATTCATCGCTCCACACGAGGGTGGTCTTATGGAGCATCCGTAACGGATCCCAGGACAGGAGAAATTATTAAAGGCCATGTTTCATTAGGCTCGTTGCGTGTCCGTCAGGATTATTTAATTGCCAATGGCTTGTTATCACCATTTGACGAAGAGGGTGAATTACGGGAAGATGCATCCAAAGAGTCCCTGGAAATGGCATTGGCTCGTATCCGACAGCTTTCCGCTCACGAAGTGGGACATACTCTGGGAATTATGCATAACTTTGCAGCCAGTACTAATCAAGATGCCTCGGTTATGGATTACCCTCATCCACAACCTCGCTTGATCGATGAGGATGGTGAGGTTGTGATCGATCTCACCTCTCCATATGACGTTGGAATAGGAGAGTGGGATAAATTAGCGATACGATACGGATATGAAGAGTTTACAGAGGGAACGAATGAAAAAGAGGCATTACATAATCTTCTGGAAGAGGGCTACGCTTCAGGACTACGATTCATTTCTGATCAGGACGCTAGAGCTCAGGGAGGTACTCACCCTTATGCCCATTTATGGGACTTCGGATCAGATCCCGTGAAACAACTCTCTTTGATTATGGATATCCGTCGGAAAGCTCTGGAGACGTTTGACGAATCAGTAATCCCAGCTGGGCGAGCTCTTGCCGAAATGGAAGATGTACTCGTTCCCATCTATTTCATTCATCGATATCAGGTAGAGGCTACTGTAAAATTGGTCGCTGGACTTGATTATACCTATAAAGTGAAGGGAGATTCACAATCCGGGCCTCAAATTTTGGATGATCAAATCCAACGCTCTGCACTGGAGGTCCTGCTAAATACACTTCGTCCAGATGAATTAGCATTGCCTGAGCATGTTCTGAGTCAAATACCTCCACGTCCAGCAGGAATACAGTCCACGAGAGAGCTTTTCAGTGGTCAAACGGGGCCAGTTCTTGATGCATTGACGATCGCGCAGACCTCTGCCGATTTCACCATTTCACTTCTGCTCCATCCCCATCGAGCGAATCGATTAGTGGAGTATTCAGCCAGAGCGGGTACCATTGGCCTTAAGGAAGTTGTGAACAGGCTTCTTCAGATAAGTTGGGATGGTGAGGAGTTTGGACAAAACTATGAAGGGCAAATCAACCGTGTCCTCAAGCATGTGGTTTTGCGAAATTTGTTTGCACTTGGCTCTTCTGATCAAACGAATCCCTTGACGAAGGCGATTGTTCATCAGGCTCTTGCAAATCTGAAGGACCAGTTAGAAGAGAAAGAAGACGCTGACAGCCTGTATGCTACTTACCTGATTGAAACGTATTTTGATGAACCTGGCACTTTTGAGGTTCCATCGGCACCATCACTACCACCGGGGGCTCCAATAGGAATGGACTCATTTTGTACTATTCACTGATGGTTTTTCAAATGTTTTATTTGACTACCGTTTTTTAATTAATACATTCAAAACAAGTACGTTCTCTTAGTTACTTATTCCATATTAAGGGGTTTATCCATATGAATTCAACGACAAAAGTATTACTTCCTTTATTCCTCTGTTTTCTTCCTCTTTTCATGATATCTAATTCGCTTCTACAAGCTCAGGATGTAATCTCTAAGAAATATGCAACTACAATTAGTGCTGGCACAAATGGAATAGGGGGAGACTTTACTCTATTGATTAGTGAGCGTCTCAATACCAGAATCGGATTCCATGGGTTCAATTATACTTTGAATGGGACCATTGAAGATTCGCCAGATATTGAGTACGATGGCAATCTTTCAATTAGTAGTTTTTCTCTTTTGGTTGATTACTATCCGTTTAAGAAAATCATTGGTTTGACGGCCGGTCTATATTTGCATTCCACTTCAATTGGTGCAAATGCTTTTCCAATCGAAACGTATGAAGTAGGTGGGAAAATTTTTGAAGTTGAAGAGTTGGGTTCTCTTGCAGCAAAGCTTAATTATTCATCTAACCTAATGCCCTATGCCGGATTAGTATTTAGCAATCCGGTAGCGAGTGGAATTCCTCTGAAGTTGCATATGCAACTGGGCATTCTTTATAGTAAAGCCCCAAATTTTGAAATGTCAGGCACTGGAATGATTGCGCCTACAGCAGATAATCAGGTAGATCTTCAAGAAGGGCTTGATGAATTTAACTTCCTTCCAGTTATGAAAATCGGGTTTTCGTATAGATTTGGAAGTCGTAAATCTTCTGAGTGAATCTGGTGTTTAATTTAGGATATAGATGTAAGCGCCTTTATCTCTGAGTTCGACTGCGTGCTTGAGAGAAATCACTTCATTTGTGACAAGATTTGTACCAGTTGTAAACCCATCCAGCCTTTCATGGAATGGGTCAAGATTGAGAGTAAATGACTCATTTTTATTGAGTACAACCATGATGCTACGCTCAGAATTATATCGAAAATAGACATAGATCCCGTCATGTTTAGGAGCGAAATGCATGAGTGATCCTTCGTGTATCAAGGGTTCATTTTTCCTCCAATTAAGAAGTTTCCGAAGATACTCCTGCATTTCTTTTTCCGAGGATAAGAGATTTTGAGATGTGAATGCATTCTGTAAATCCCCACTCCAACCCCCTGGGAAGTCTCTTCTAATTTGGCCATGCCCATGTGGGGCTTTGCTTTCCAATAGGATTTCGGAGCCATAATAGAGTTGTGGGATTCCTCTAGTTGTCAATAAAAACGCAAGCCCCATTTTGTACAAATCGAGGTCTTTATCGAGCTGTTGATAGAATCGCAACATATCATGATTATCTCCAAAAATGACCATATTTTTCGGATCTGGATAGATGTAATCAAGAGATAAAAGCTCATAGAGCTCAATCCAGCCTGAATTCCAGTTTTCAGCATTTTTGAGAGCGTTTGTTAATGTAACTTGGAGCGGAAAGTCCATTAGGCTTGGAAGACAGGATCCAATTGTACCAGATTGATCAGACCCTCGCTGCCATTTAGACAAGATTAAGGGAGAAACTCCCCATTCTTCACCAACGATATTAAAGTCCGGGTACTCATTCATGATTCTGCATGTCCATCTTTCGAGAAACTCCTTAGATGCATAAGGGTGTGTATCATGACGAATACCGTCCAGCCCGGCGTACTCAATCCACCAGATTGAATTGGTAATTAAATAATCGGCCAGAAGTGGATGATTCTGATTCAAATCAGGCATTGTTGGAACGAACCAACCGTCAGTGAACAGCGCTTTATCAATCTCTGAAGCATATGGATCCGTGAGGGTAGTTCGCCGATGATTGGTTTCTTGATAGGACCCTGTAAAATGGATCCACTCATTGTCTGGAAGATCTTTCATCCACCAATGCTCGGATCCGGAGTGATTCATGATCATATCCATGATCAGTTTCAAGTCTCTTTTTTCGGTTTCAATTCCCAGAGTTTGATAGAGTTCATTACTTCCGAAACGAGGATCAGTTTTATAATAATCCGTTGTAGCATATCCATGGTAGGAAGCCTCTGGTTGAGCATTTTCAAGTACTGGATTTAGCCAGATTGATGTGAAACCCATTTTGGATAGGTAATCGAGATGATCTAATACTCCTTGAATGTCGCCACCATGGCGACCATAATCATCGGATCGATTTAGTTGATCTGAGTACCCGTCTACGGAATCATTTTCAAGATCTCCGTTCGCAAATCGATCCGGAGTAATGAGATAGATAACATCAGAACTATTAAACCCTTCTCTATTTTGAGATAATTCGTCACGTTGGAAGAGGGGGTAGGTAAGCTGAAAAAAAGACTCATCAGGGGTATCCGTCAGCTGATCTTGAGTATAAAAATCAATGCGTATATCCCCAGGAGACGTATCTCTGGGAATCGAGAGATATAAGAACACATAATTTGGATTCTCAACCTTTTCAACTCGGTCCAGTTTAACACTCGGATGATGGATAACGGGTTTATAGGAGGTGAGATTATCACCATAAAGTAAAATCTGATGAGTAGAATCTTTGAATCCAATCCACCAGTTTTCGGGCTCTACGCGATGGATCGGATATTTCGAATTCTGAGCATACCCTGAACATGTAACACCTATGGCCAGCCACAAGCCTAGTCCAATATTGGAATAGAATCTTTTATCCATGGCGTGATTATGAAGCTAAATAGCTGTTTGAATGTATATAAACTGCTTC
>JAURMN010000079.1 GCA_030830725.1 Balneolales bacterium
ATCCATTTTTTTAACATAGTCTTCTCTCGTTAAAGTGTTACTCTTGATCGTAAATGTGGGCTTCCAAAGAAGGGAATGGCAATCTCTATAAGCGTCGAGAGGGTAAACTCTTACAGCGAGAATGAAAAAAATTTTCTTTCAAAAATTGTGCGCATCATGAGTAAAATTGCGCTCATCCGTAGAAAATATTTCGCGCATCATATCTTTGATTTATGCATTTTGACCTAGTTATCTCATTAGCTCTGCCAGCCCTTTTTTCATTTATGTCACCATTTCCACTTATCAGACCTGCTTCCGACCGAATGATTCGTGTGCAGTTTGGAGATCGAATTTCAGAGGAACTACAACGGAAGGTCTGGGCTTTAATGGCTTTTTTAAAGAGAAATTCAATTTCAGGTGTGGAAAATCTGCAACCAGGTTACTCAACATTGATGGTGAGCATATCGAATACGGCACGTCTTCAAGAGATCATAGAGCAGATTGAAAATATTCTTAATCTATTGAATGACAATGAGTTGATTTCATCTCGTCACCATCGTATTCCTGTCATTTATGGTGGAAAATATGGTCAGGATTTACTTCGAGTCGCAGTCCATTGTGGGGTTTCGGAAGAGGAGGTGATTGAGCGGCATCAGAATCAGCTGTATACCCTCTATTTTATCGGATTTTCACCAGGATTTCCCTATTTGGCGGGTATGGATGATAGGCTTTCCACACCACGATTAGAAACGCCTCGAACGTGGATTCCGGCGGGATCGGTGGGAATAGCAGGGCCGCAAACCGGAGTTTACCCTATGTCAACATCGGGTGGCTGGAATTTGATCGGATGGACGCCTTTTTCTCTTTTTGACCTGAAAAATCCACTTGCAAGTGTCATTAAGGTGGGGGATACTATTACATTTTATGCGGTTACAGAGCGGGAGCTTGGAGACAAAATTGAGCTTTTTAAGGCAGTTCAAAAGGCAATTCAAAATGGGGAGCAAAAGTGAGTATCGAGATCCTAAAACCAGGTCTTCAAACCACCGTCCAGGATTTAGGTCGTCATGGGTGGGCTCATTATGGGATTTCCCCGTCAGGAGCTGCGGATCCATATTCATGCCGAATGGCTAATGCTATCCTTGGAAACTCTCCAACTACTGCCTGTTTAGAAATCACACTTCTTGGACCTGAACTCCGCTTTGAAGAGGATGTTCAGCTCTCACTTTATGGCGCTGAAATTCAAGTTGAAATCGATGGAAAACTAATGCCTTTTGGTGCGTCATTTGGTGAGCCTTTTGACATTAAAAAAGGCCAGTTATTACGGTTGGGCACTACGCAAAATGGAGCCAGAACCTACCTCGCAGTACAGGGTGGATTTCAGGTTCCTTTATATTTGGGAAGTGCAAGTACGCATTTGATTTCGGGGGTAGGCGGAATGCAAGGAAGGGCGTTAAAGAAGGGAGATTGGCTTGCGACAAAAGAGTTTACAACTCGAAATAATTATACAATTAATACATTGCAGTACAATACAATAACAGAAAAACTTAATGTTAATAATAGATATATTCTTCGCATCACACCCGGTCTCCAATCCGACTGGTTTTCCTCATCTACAAAGGCACTTTTATCGAAGACATCGTACACCGTAACCCCCGAATTTAACCGAATGGGAATTCGATTGGAGGGAGCTGATCTGTCTTCGATACGAGGTCATCAAATCATTACCGAAGCAATCTCAAATGGGGCCATACAAGTGCCTGGAAATGGACAGCCCATCCTCTCCTTTGTGGAACATCAAACCACGGGTGGATACCCAAAAATAGCGAATGTGATTACAGCCGATTTTGGAAAATTAGGACAACTCAAAGCGGGGGATGAGATTTCGTTCGAATGGGTAACATTTGAGCAGGCGGAGGAGGAAAGGCTTGAGTTAGAGGCGTCTTTTCGAGAGATTAATGGTGATTTTTAAAGACTACCAACCTCACTCCCATGAATCAGTCTTCTTCCATCATCTTTGTTTTATTGCTCTATAAAGCGGTTCTCATTGGATTTGGGATCTGGGCGAGTCGTCGCACACACGATACGGCAGATTATCTGCTTGGTGGACGTAAACTCGGCCCATGGGTGGCAGCAATCAGTGCATCGGCGAGCTCTTCGTCTGCTTGGACACTACTCGGAGTTAGTGGTGCGGCATATTTATATGGGCTTTCGGCGATTTGGTTGCTACCGGCTACACTCTCAGGATTTTTGATCAATTGGATTTTAATTGCTCCTCGGTTGGCTTCTCATAGTCGAAAAATTAATGCATTGACGTTAACGGACGTCTTGGCCACAGACGATGAACTGCAAAGCAGCATGTCACTTCGCTGGATTAGTTCACTCGTGATTTTGTTCTGTTTCGTCTTTTATATCGCATCGCAATTTGATGCAGCAGGGCAGTCTTTTCAATCCGTTTTTGGACTTGAAAAGCAGACCAGTATCCTTTTTGGGGCTGGAATAATCCTGCTTTACACGCTATTAGGAGGTTTTTGGGCGGTAAGTTTGACGGATACGTTTCAGGGAATCATGATGGCGTTGGCCTCATTTATTCTGCCACTGGTTGCCTTTTTGAGTGTAGGTCCTGTAGCTTTGTGGGAGATGCTCTCCTCTCAATCTGCCTTGCTTTCACCCTCAGGGGCAGGGGGAATTCTCGCTTTAGGATACATTTTAGGAACTTTGGGGATTGGAATCGGGTATCCCGGACAGCCTCATGTGGTAAATCGATTTATGGCAATTGAGGAGTCGAACACTTCTGAATCTGGAGCATCAGGGTCTTCTGCTTCAGGAACTTCGAATTCTCTCAACATCCAAAAAGCTCGAAAAATTGCCATTGGATGGGCATGTATCATCTATCCTGGGATGATTGTGCTGGGATGGTCAGGTCGGCTATTGCTGGATATTCCCGCACATGAGCAGATTTTAATCGAAATGAGTACCGCACTGTTCCCACCGATTGTTTCAGGAATCATACTCGCGGCCGTGTTGTCTGCAATTATGTCAACGGCAGATAGTCAGCTTTTGGTGGCTTCCTCAAGCGTGAGTCATGACTTACGAAAAGGGGATAAGGAGTGGAGCGTTTTCCAAACTCGTATTGCGGTAGTGGTGATCTGTGCATTATCTGTGGCAATGGCTCTCTTTGTGGATAAAAGTATTTATAGTCGGGTTTTGTTCGCTTTTTCGGCGATGGGATCTGCATTTGGCCCGTTATTGATAGGTCGACTGCAAGGTGGAGTTCGCTCAGGGTATGCCATTGCGGCTGTGTTGGCAGGCTTTTTGTTGACCCTGTTTTTCTACTACTTGCCGTTTCAGAGCGAAGGTTCTCCATTGGAGCGATTGGTTCCGTTTGTGGCCTCTTTTGGTATTGTTCAGCTGGGTAGGAGAAGGATGTGAGAGTTGTATGCGAATATCTCCCGTCAATTCAAGAACATGATCTATGGATTTGAACACAGACATTGCTGAGCTTCCAGAATTGTGGGAAAATGGAATCTATACCCACCTGATGGATCGTGTCGACTCGGTAAATATTGCCTGTGGGGCGCATGCAGGAAATCCTGACTTGATTCGGAAAGTCGTAACGTATGCACTTGAGCGGGGTCTTCGAATCGGAGCACATCCAGGTTATCCAGATAGGGAGAATTTCGGAAGAAAGCCGGTGGAGATGTCTGAGGATGCTTTATTTGACTCCTTGAGGGAGCAAATTATGTTAATGATGCTGATCGTAGAAGAGATCGGAAATAACAGTCGTGCTCTTAATCCAAGAATGACCCATGTCAAAGTACATGGAGCACTTTATCATCAAGTTAGTACACGTCCCGAATTCGCCGACATCCTCATTGATGTTGTGAAATCGATCGATCCCGATCTGAGAATTGTGAGTCTGGCTGGTTCTCCAACGCTGAATCGTTTCACGCAAGCAGGTCTGAAGACGTGGCGTGAGGGGTTTGCCGACAGAACGTATGAGGCAAATGGACAGTTGAGGTCAAGAAATGAACCTAATTCAATGATTATGGATCCATTTGAGGCTTCTGAGCAGGTGGAGAGGATGAGAAATGGATCTGTACGAAGTTGGACTGGAGACCAGTTTCAGCTACGAGTGGACACCGTTTGTATACATAGCGATTCACCTAACGCGGTAAAGATTGCGGAAGCATTGAGATCAGTGTAAGGGTTAGTAGCCATTCTCCGCTGGCCCAAAAATTATTTCAGGCGCAATGCTTGAACCCTACACCAAATCAGGGTACCTTTATGATCTTGCGTTTCAGTCGTATGGTTGCAGGTCCGTAATGTTTTGCATGGATCAGCAGAATTTAACCTTCATACGATTCAGAAATCACGCTCGGAGAGGTGCCGGAGTGGTCGAACGGGCTCGCCTGGAAAGCGTGTGTGCCCCAAAAGGGTACCGAGGGTTCGAATCCCTCCCTCTCCGCTCTTTATTTATGGTATGAGAATTGCTCCGCTTTTTTTGTTTTTAAAGCTGATCCGAAATTCTCAACTTTTCACAATCCCATCTTCCACAATCCCGTCATCATCGACGGTAATTTCCGAATAAAGCTTCCGGCGATTCAACGCCGTCATCCGTCTCTCGATCAATTCCCGCTGCTTTTTCGACCCCTTCACCGCATATGTACTCCGCGTTTTTAGCCAAGCATAATGCTCATCCTCCTCGCGCCCGCTCCAATTGCGCTGGAACTCCGCTTCCACCTCATCATACCACGCATTTGAATTCCAATGACGCACCGCGGCCGCCATCCCATAACTGATCGGAATCGCCAAAATCAACGCAGCAACTTCAAAAATAGCATATTCAGTGGCGAATTCAGGATTCATGGTCTTCTCTGGTGTAGTGTGTTAAAAGGGTGTGGATAAATAAAAAATTTACTCGTGTTGTTCGAGGCGATGTCAGTCCCGGCAGTTTCATATTCTGGCCTCAACCAGCGCCCAATATACAACGCTTTTCCCATTCCAACCGGGATATTTTGCTCTTTTTTTACGCCTTTGGGGTATTAGGATAAAGTGGCACGATCCTGCTCCTCAAGTTCGGTCACGAGCCTGCGAGCGGCCGTCGGTGCTAACAACAGTCCTTTAGAACCGAACCCTGTGAGCCCCCAAATACCACGCTCCGAGTACTGCCGCGCTACAAAAGGTTTACGATCCGGGGGTCTGTGTACACGAATAGAGGCCCAGTTTTCAGTGCGGATGATGTTGCTACCAATCCCTGGAAGAATTGATTCAGCGATTTCAAGTAGTCGTCTTTGCCCATTTTCGTTGGGCTGAATGGAGTCAAATTGGTGTTCAAAGGTACTACCAATCGTGATTTTTCTTGCGGAGCGAGAACTCTGAATCCCATCAACATGAGGCGCTAAATACCCGTGCATTGAGACTGCGCACGAAAGGTTGATCGCCTCAGAAAGTTCGAGCGTCAAGATTTGGCCTTTAACAGCATGAAGGCCTAGTTCGTCTGGTTGCCAAAGACTCAGGGAAGTCATTCCGTGCCCTGCAGTTAGGATAAGTCGCCTAAAAGTTAACTCCCCAAGAGTTTTTTGCTCAAGATTATGACCGTCATGTATGTCGTGTACCCCATCACCTAACACTCGATCCTCTACCACTACACCTTCGACCTCTAGCCACTTCCTCGCCACTTCAAAAAACCGAGTCATGTTCACAAACCCGCCCTCTGAAATCCACAGTCCACCATGGGCGTTGTAAACACCAGCAAAACGATCCGCGATTTCGGACGAACTCAGCCACGAGGCCCAATCGTTGGGCCATGGATCGGTCTCGAGACGATGTTTTATCGCATTGGCCATTTCCGGAGATGCGGCCGGACGTAGGACTCCGGTTTCGAAGAAAAATGGGGCTTCGAATAGGTCCATCGTGTTCATGTTCAATGTGTTCCCGAAAGCCCAGTCTTGAATCTCCCTAAGCATGTGCTTGGTGTAGGGGAGAACCTCAGCCGCATCTCGAACAAGTTTGGCCTCGCGCCCGGTAGCTGGATTAAGAAGAGCGATTGGAGTGTGCGAGGCCGGTGGAGGCAAACCCTCACCCCCCGAAATCACACAAATCGACGCCCCCCGAAAAATCTCAGATTTTCGCAGGGCATAAGCCACCGAGAGCCCCGCAATCCCAAATCCGATAATCCCAAAGTCAAATTGCTTCACAAAAGCCCCTTAAACACCCAAAATCTTACCAATATCACCAGATTCAATAATGTTGACACCTGCTTCGATCAGTTCATGTCTCATCGCCTCCATCGAGCCATTAAGATCGATTCCTCGAGTCAAATCCCAAATCACAAAGGCTTCAAAACCGAGTGAGACAGCATCCAAAGCGGAGAATCCAACACAAAAATCGGTTGCAAGGCCGGCCAAAAAGACTCGGGGCTTAAGGTCGACGCTACCCGTCAATTCCTGCAATGCACCCGCCAAGCCTGTACTCGTTTTTTTATCGTTCTCAAAGAAGGCTGAATACGAATCAATGTGTCCCCGAAAGCCTTTACGCACAATCAGATTCGCCGCTTCAATGTTCAATCCAGGGGCAAAATCAGCCCCATAAGTTCCCTGAACGCAGTGATCGGGCCAGAGCACTTGCGTCCCATAGTGAAGCTCTACAAGCTCACCCGGATTCTTACCCTTGTGAGATGAGGCAAACGATGAGTGACCGATAGGGTGAAAGTCTTGTGTGAGAACGATACTGTCCCAGATCTTGATTCCATCACCTAGGCCGTCTTTAGCAACAGTCGCACCTCCAAGTTCACCAATACCGGTTCTACCACCAGCACCAAGCCCTATCAACTCATTTACCCCAGAGATAATTTCATGACCACCTTGAACTGCGAGAGCACCACCAGGAATAAAATCATTTTGGATGTCGACGAGGAGTAGAATATTCATTTTAAAGAGACTGGGGGGTCTTATCCAGGATTTTTGAGCAGTGTATCACGTAACTCCAATACTTCTGGAGTCACGCCCACCTTGTAAACGTGTGGATTATCAAAACGTAGGTGCTCGGGTGCTAAACTCGCAATCCGGCCGGCCGAAAACGCCGCCATAGCTTTCAAATCATGTTCTTCGACCACTGGTTCTCCGTTTACCATCACAGGCCGCAACAATTCCTCAGCCGTAAACTTCGTCAAATCGGTCTTTTTGGCCGGGAAAATAGGGTGATGCATGCGCGTCGGTGGTTCGGTGGTTTCAAGCTTGGAAAAATCTTTGACGCCCGCAATCCCTTTTGCATCTGCTGAGCCCGAAGCCTCTCCAAACCCATCCCCATCCAAGCCAATTGCATCCCCCGCAAAATATCCATCCTCACCCTGCATCCGCCACACCCTCTTCAAGCCCGGCAACGTCACCTTCTCCACATTCTCCGACACTTTCATGCTTGCCCGACCGCCCACCAAACACTGTTTATATACCCCGTCCAGCGCCGCATCAGGCACCCCGGTCACCAGTCGCGTACCCACTCCAAACGAGGCAATCGGCGCTCCCTGGCTTAGCAAACTCCGAATCAAACGCTCATCCAACTGATTCGAAACGGTGATCCGCACATGGTTTAATCCGGCCGCATCAAGCATCGCACGTGCTTTTCGTGAAAAATAAGCGAGATCTCCGCTGTCAAGTCGAATTCCTTTGAGCCTACCTCCCGTCGCTTCTAACTCCTTGGCCACCTTTATCGCATTCGGCACCCCGCTCCCCAGCGTATCATACGTATCCACCAAAAGCACCGAACCCTCCGGATACAGCTCCACAAACGCCCGAAACGCCTCCAGCTCCGATCCAAATGACTGCACCCACGAGTGTGCCATCGTCCCTACCGCCTGCACATCATACCTCATCGCCGCATGCACATTCGACGTGGCATCAAACCCGCCAATCATCGCTGCTCGTGTCGCATGAATTCCGCCAAGCCCCTGCGCCCGCCTGAGCCCGAAATCTATAAGTGACTTCTCTGGCCCGGCCGCCAACCGCATCCGAGCCGCCTTGGTAGCAATCAGCGACTGAAAATTGAGCAGATTCAGCAGCAGTGTTTCGATAAGCTGAACCTCAAGGAGTCTCCCTGTGACCCGCACTACAGGAGTTGAGGGAAAAATCACGTCACCTTCCTTTGCCGCGAACACAGTCCCACGAAACTCAAAGCCTTTTAAATACTTCAAAAACTCTGGCCTAAATCCCCGGCTTGCGAGAAAGTCCAGTTCCTGCTGCGTGAAGTGAAGTCCGTGGAGGGTATCGAGCAGATCTTGAAGACCTGCAAATACGACAAAACCTCCGTCGAAGGGAATCTTGCGGAAGAAATAGTCGAATCCGGCGGATTGTTCATGCAGACCTTTGTAGAAAAAGCCCTGCATCATGGTGAGCTCATACAGGTCGGTGAACAGCCCGGGGCGATCCACGTATGGCAGGGGGTTAGGATTCGTCAAAATTGGAAGTGTAGGGTTTCTTGTGGACTTAGGGCTCATCCATGAACTCCAAAAATAACAAGTTTTGGTCATCTTCCGTTTTTTTTTGGTCTTGTTGCCCTAGGCGATTCATGACTTTTATTCACCTCTCCCAAAAGCCCATAAAACTTACGATATTAACCCCATGCAAAATGTTGGAAAAGTAACCGTTTTATTCCTAAGCGCCCTGTACTTCATCTCCTGCGCTACCCCAAGCAGTCCCTCGGGAGGTCCGCCAGATCGCGAACCCCCTCGAGTTATCGCCCTCAGCCCATCCCCAGGGACTACTAATTTCGCCGGCAAAACCCTGGAGTTCACCTTCAACGAATACATCAACAGGCAGACCTTCCAACGTGCCTTCGGTATCGAACCTGATCTAAATATCCCTTATTCCGTTGAATGGAAACGCACGTCTGCATCGGTAAATTTCTCTCAATCTCTGCCTGAAAATACCACGCTAATTATCACGCTTGGTACGGAGTTGACCGATATTCGTTCTAATAAACTCAAAGAGCCCATCCAATTTGCTATTTCTACGGGTCCGACGATCGCTGAGGGGCAAATCCGAGTTCGGGTTGCGAATTATGAAAATGGACAGACTCAAGAGGGAAGAACTGTATTTTTATTCCGACTCGAGGAAAATGACGAGATAAAAGTGGAAGCCGACACAATCCCAGCCAAAACCCCAACCTTCGATCCAACTGCTTCTCCACTTTACGTCGCTCAAACCGATACCTCTGGTATCGCCAAATTCATTGCCCTCGCCGATGGAAAATACCGCCCTATCTGGGTAGACGACCGAAACCGCTCCCGCACCTGGCAGCCCGATCGAGAGCCTGCACAACCCTTTGATTCTCCCTCCGTCGAAATCCGACTCGGTAATACTTTGAATCAGCAAGGCGAATCCGACAGTTCTTATACCCCACAAGTATGGGTTTATCAGCCCGATACTACAAAACCAACCCTCCAAGCGGTAGGTGTAACGAGCGAACGACGACTCAGACTCCGATTTAATGAACCGGTAGAATTTACACCCGGTATGAGATTGAATCTATTTAGTACTCAAGATTCAATCATGAGTCCAGATACGTTTACTGAGGCTATTCCATTATACATTCTTCCCGAAGATTCTACAATTATCGTCGCTCAAACCCTCGCGCCTCTCCCCGCAGATTTATTGTTCAGTATCCAAGCCGTTTTTGAGGGCGAAGAGTTGATCGATCAGTACCGGATGATCCGTGACAAAGCCGGAAACCCGTGGACAGTCACAACCAACATCCCTTTCAACGGCTCTAACACCTCCGACCAAACCGAACTCGAAATCATCGAAACCTCACTCGATAAAAACCCAAATCCCA
>JAURMN010000080.1 GCA_030830725.1 Balneolales bacterium
ACTGAATTTTTTCCCCTCACCGCATTAACCGGAGTGAATTATTATGGTGCAAAAAAATAGTAAAACACTGGTATTATCCCTTTTGTTGGGCCTTTTTGTGTTCAGCAGCTGTGGTCCAAAACCAGAACCAGATGTATTAACCATTGAATATCTGCGTTCCCTTTCTGATGAAGAACTGAAAGCTCGTGATTCTGACGGAGACGGTTTGTCTGATTACGATGAACTTTATACCTACAACACAAATCCGCTTTCTCCAGACAGCGATCAGGATGGATTGAATGATGCAGAAGAAGTTGGAACTTATGAAACCGATCCTCTCAATCCAGATACCGATGGTGATGGATTGAATGATGGAGCTGAGGTTAACGCCCATAAAACCAATCCTGTTAATCCAGATACAGACGGTGACGGACTTTCGGATGGCGCTGAAGTGAACACACACAATACCGATCCAACCAATGCCGATACAGATGGTGATGGATTAAATGATGGAGCGGAAGTGAATACGCATTCAACCAATCCTGTAAATCCTGATTCTGACGGAGATGATTATACGGATGGTTGGGAAGTAGAAAACGGATTCAATCCGTTAGACGACTCTGATCCAGGAAGAATCCGTGAGTTAAATACGATTTACTTCGGATTTGACAAATCCAACATTACGACAGCTGCTGCTCAGTCTCTGGCCGATAACGTAGAGCAACTGATTAGCCTGCCAAACTTCCGTGTTCGTGTAGATGCCTACACTGACCACGTGGGTGGTGATCAGTATAACTTGCGTCTCTCCCTACGTCGTGCAAACTCTGTGGTTGAGTTCTATCGTAACAATGGCGTAAGCGAAGATCGTATTGATTCACGTGGATTAGGAAAAGCTCCAGTTCCATGTTTGGCAAGCGAAAAAGATGCCGATACACCTGGCTGTCAGCGTAACCGTCGCGCAGAATCTGCACCACTTAATCCATACGGACTCTGATTCGGCGATAGGTGAACAGGGTGGACTCTCTGTAGAGCCACTTTGCAGCAAATAAATTTCAAAGCGGGGTTCTCATTCAGAGCCCCGCTTTTTTTATGTCGTTTATAGGGTGCGAAGTGAGCATAACCACAGCGTCGGCCAATTTACGTAAATCCGATCTGTAGAGCCTTGCTCCCCAGACTTGATTAGAAGTATCTCGCGATCCCCAGAGTTAATCGAAAGTCAGGTTGATCCAACCTCCATGCGGCATCCAATCGCATGATCGAAAAAATCCCATTCAAAGATACCCCTGTTTCATAGTGAACTCCGTCGCTCTCCCTCAGGATCGGGGTAAGCGACTGAAATTCCATTTTAGCTGCAGAATCTGAAATCCACGAATTAGCCGCGCCCCCAAAGAGAATCAATCCCAGCCCTTTTTTAGATATACCCCATAGTCCAACCATTTCGAATGGAATGGATTTAAAATCGTGCTCGGCGTACAGCCTCCAAAAGCGATCACCCTCATATGGAAAAAGAGGGAGCGTTTTCAAAATGCCAAACGGCGCGAAAGATAACGTGGTGGATTCGATCGTAAAGAGATGTTGATAAGGAAGGCGTCCCTGTGCAAATCCGGCTGTTGCCTTCATGGAGAAGGTATTGGGAAGAAATCTGCGCTTATAAAACGTATTCAGCGAGAGTTCTCCATCTAATCGGAAACGGAGATAATTATGATCGCTTCCAATCGACTCATCGCTATAATCGACCTCGGCGCTAAAACGATTAGTTCCGGCAAAACCTGCAGTTGACCCGTCAAATCCATCTTGCTCGGAGATTGAGAGACCGAATCGAATCCGGTTTGTAGTTCCCTCCTGAATGGCTGCATTCACTCTACGAGGTTGATTTCGGGATCCCGTAAGGCTGTAGGTAAACAACTCCCCAGGAAGCAGTGATTCTTCTTTCACGGCTTGGAACCCCGTGGTAAATGAAAATAAGCCTTTGCTAGCCGTGAGATTGGATTCCCATCCTTTTATAAGAAAATGATCTAATGGATCTACTCCACCAAAAAGAAAAGCTACGTCATAACTTGAACGTGGAAGAACCCCCAGTTGCTGACGGATTGTAGCTTGTTCAAAGAGTTTCGCCTCTCCAGTTATGCGGAGATCCTGTTCAAACACCCTCGAAGCTACCATTCCAACACCTCTGTCCCAATCTTCCCGGTGAAAAGCATACCCTCCTTCAACATAAAGCTCTATTCGCCCTTTCTCGCGCAGTTTCCCAAAGGATTCTGAAATCTTGCCTCCCAAAAACGGCCCGTTCACACGATCTAGACGAATCGCCGGAGTGTAAATATCCGAAATAAACTCTCCTGCTTTCCCAATCGGACCGTTGCCAAAGAATCGAGAAGTATCCTGCTCCTCATCAGAATTCACCACCATTTGCGCCAAAAACCCGGTAGGTTTGAAAGCCTTGTCCATGGTCATGGTACTGTCTAATTCCGAATAGCTACGACCCTCTTCCTCGGTAAGTGGCACGCGTATAATTCCCGCCTCGCCGATTCGAGTGGCTGCAATCGACAAGGAATCCACCGTTACAATCTCCTCTTTTTCCAGGATCGCAGTTGGAATGATGGTATTGACCTCATATTCCGCAACACGGGCAACCTGATCAACCTTTATCGTGGGAAACTGCAGTCCTGGCAACCCAACTCGAATGGATCCATTCACTCTGGAATCTACGGGTAACCAAAAATCCCTTCCATAATTCGAATATTGCTGACTGTAGGTAAAGGAGACTTCTTGTACAGGTGGTGGGAATACAATGACCCTGCCCGGACGCAAGTTTACTTCTAGTAAGGCAAATTCTCGATCCAACACATAAATGATCCCTTCAAAGGTTGGTTGAAGTTTACGCCGAGGACTTACCTCAATCTTGTAAATCAACTGGTCATCAATGCTCTCGTAATCCAACAACTTAAACTCATAATAGTCTAACGCATCCGGATGGGTAACCCCGACAACGTTGTAGCTTAAGATCTCGATATTATCATCGTAGAAATTGGGCAGATCGTTCACCCCAAGAGGAATGATGGAGTCATCCAGATTGGAGGTCTTTTCATAGCTTTTCAGAATCTCACGATATCCTTTTTCGCGATCCCAATAGACATCGTTCACTGATTCGGTAATCATGACAATGGAGCTGTCATTCGAAAGGGATAGCCGAGTGTAGGCCTGAGCTTTAAAATTGTATAGTCCGGCACTCCAGATCTGTTTCCGAGCAATAACCCGTTCCATAATGGATAGTGCGGGGTCATCTTCTGTAATCACCAATTCTGGAAGAGCCAAGACTGAAGGGCTCAATGAGAAATTCAGAATCAAATTCTGTACTGTCTCAACCTTGACAGTAAGGGTTTGATAGCCAAGAAATCGGACCATGATTTCGGCCGGCAAACTCTCTAGAAGTATCTCATACCGCCCCTCTGCATTCGATACCGTCCCTTTATAGGTTCCGACAATCTGAACGGTTGCTGCAGGCAGAGTTTCCCCCGTTTGAGCATCATAGATTGTCCCTGACAAGGTTAGGGGCGTCTTGGTAGTATCTAATGGACTTGAGAATGCACTTTGACTAGATGTAAACCACAAAAGAGCAAAAATGAATAGAAAGAGGAATTGCAGGTGGGGTTTACTGCTGCCGGATCCAGAAGTCAACAGGTTGTGAATCATAGGGAAATGCATTAGTTTTTCCACTTAAATGCGGAATAATGGATCTTCGTATCCTGTTTATCTACGTGACAGATAAGCGAATGTTACACAGATTCACGTTCCCTCTATTTATTATAGCCGATCATCGGATTACCCTGAAGCTTCGATAGTCCGACCTTTTTCAGATGATATTTCCATTAATCCTATTTAAATCCTTCAAAAGATGAATGTACGTTACAACTTACTTGCGATCATAATCCTCCTATTGAGTGCGATTGTTGCCTGTTCACCCAAGTCTGAGCCTGAACAATCTCCCGTAGTGACGGAATCTATTGAGGATTCTGCCGCTATTGAACGGGAAGCTGCTCGTCGGGACAGTATTCGACAGGTGTTGGAAGTCACTCGAATTGACTATAGTGCAGATGGGAAATTTGCGTTACAACTTTCCGCATGGCGATCCATTGAAAAGGCTGAAACCATGGCCAACCAATGGAAAGAAAGAGGATTTCAAAGTTCCTTTGTCATCGAAAGTGGTACAGAAGAGAGCGGAGATATTTGGTATCGGGTCCGTATCGGTAATTTTGCTGACAGAACGATGGCAGAACGAGCCAAATCCGTTCTGATCAGCGAGCATGGCTTGGATTCATGGATTATTGACTTATCTACGGATCCTGTTGCCGCAGAATCTGATCCGAAGTAAGTTTACAGACCCAAGAGCACAGAACGGCTCCCCTTTTTACCCCCCC
>JAURMN010000081.1 GCA_030830725.1 Balneolales bacterium
AATGTGAGAATCAACTATTTAAATTTATCCAGACAACCTATCCAAGATAAACTCATTGATAGATTTACCTGCTCGGGTAGCGTCGATATACACTTTTTTATGTATCGAGGGCGTCATTCTCAGAAGTAGCTTTCCGGAAAATGGTCGTTCCGGTTCTTCGCCTCGCTCTTCACAAAACTTCAGGTAATCGTCTACAGATTCTCGAAACGAGGTAATTAGCTCCGGAACAGTAGTACCCTGAAAGGTAATCACATCGTTAAGATCTATCACTTCGCCGTGAAACAGGCCTGCTTGATCATCAAAATCAGCCTTTCCTGAATACCCTTTATAGCTTAATAATGATTTATTCATAAGATTACTCTGGACTAATTCCAGCTCCAATCAAAAACTTTTTAATGGACCGAAGCGCCCCTTTATCTATTTCTTTTTGTGGATGTGGTTTATGAAAAACTGCTTTTCTCCCATTTAGATATACTCGAATCCGTGAACCATTACCCTGGGTGACTTCAGCGCCTAAATGAACTAACAATGACTCAACCTCCCTCCATGAAATTCCTGCACGGATCGGCGAGTCAAATATCGCACTCAGAGTTCTTGATTGTTTAGAACGATACGACATCAGATGATATTATAATATAGTACTATTACTAGGATAAAGAAATCCTATTTGATGACATAAGCGCTCAAATCACGAAATCTTACAAGACGGCGATAAATTTACTCCCAAATTGCGACTTCAAACCGGCCATTAGCATCGGCCGCGCCGCGAAACATGCCAGAGGAATTAAATACGAGGGCAATTTCACCTGTGTGGCTAATGGCGATAATTCCGCCATCCCCTGGGTCGAGTCGTTGTTGAACCACATAGGATGCGGCATCGTGAAGCGACTCGCCAGCCAGCTCCATTCTCGAGGCAATTTGATGGGCGACCACGTGGCGTATGAATTGCTCGCCCGTGCCCGTGCAAGAGATTGCGGCTGTAGCATTATCGGCATAGGTTCCGGCTCCAATCACGGGCACATCGCCCACGCGTCCAAATCGTTTGTTGGTCATTCCTCCGGTGGATGTGGCAGCGGCCAGATTACCCTCTTTGTCCAAGGCAACAGCACCTACTGTGCCGTAGCGACTTGCTTTTTCTTCGAGAAAAACTGCTTGAGTTGCTGAAGCCCGCTCAGTTGAAGCCCGTTCCGCTTCTCTTTCCCGGGCTCGCTCCAATGGTCGGCGACGATTATCGGTATCAAACCATTCATTAGACACTCGCTCCAGATCCGTTTCGTCTGCAAAGGCTTCGGCGCCGGCACCCATTAGCAGCACATGGGAGGTTTCGTCCATCACCAAACGTGCCAATGAAATCGGGTGACGAACCGTAGTTACCCCTGCCACCGCGCCCGCGGCACGATTCCGACCGTCCATAATCGCAGCATCCAATTCGTGAACTCCCTCAGCCGTGTAGACCGCACCCCGACCGGCATTAAAACGCGGGTCGTCCTCCAAAATCTGCACCACCGCCTCCACTACATCAAGTGCGGATTCCCCGGCCGCTAATCGTTCCGTTCCGTGACTCAAGGCGGCCTCCAACGACGCTTCATATCCGGCTCTGATATCTTCGGATAAGTCTTTTGATATCACCCCGGCGCCCCCGTGGATTGCAATAGCCCACTCGGGACGGGAGTTTTCTTGGTTCTGAGAGGTTTTTGAATCTGAGTTCGCGCCGGAATTGGAACAACCCATAAACATGGCCACGAAGAGAAACAATGAAGCGATACGAATTGCCGACCTAAATGGATTGAATAAGGAGCGAGAAGATTTCATGGGGTAAGGGTCTTGTTGGATGAATGCACTTGGATGAATACAAAGGAATGTTTTCTGAAGATACTAAACGCCATCAATCCATTAAAAAACAGTTGTAAGATTTAATGCGCTGAGACTAAGCACTCCTCCACCCAGTGCACATCACCATCAATTTCCGTATCTTTACAGCATGTCTCCAAGGGGTGCTTGCAACTCAAACTGCAGGCTGAGATCATACCCATAGAACCTGGGCAGGTAATGCTGCCAAGGAATGTTACGAATCACATATTAACCAAGAATAGTACCCCTTCTATTCGTAAACATAATTTATTATGCTACGAATACGATGTACGTTGGTTTGCGCAGTTATCCTCACATCTTTAACTGCCGAACTCAGAGCTCAAGAGAACGAAACCCCCATTCAATTACGAGAAATCGTGATAAAAGCTGTCCGAATCACAGACAGTATTCCAATGGCGTACTCTGAGATCTCCAAAAAACAGATCAAAAAAGTCAATCTCGGTCAAGACCTCCCCATCCTCATGAATTTTACCCCATCGGTGGTCTCCACTACCTATGACGGTACGGGAGTCGGGTATACCGATTATCGCATCCGAGGAATTGACAACTCCAGAATTAATGTCACCATCAACGGCGTGCCGTACAACGATGCGGACAGTCAAACTACCTTTTTTGTCAACCTCCAGGATTTTGCGTCTTCGTTAGGGTCGATTCAAATCCAGCGTGGCGTTGGGGCCTCCACCTATGGTGCGGCAGCGTTTGGAGCGAGTGTCAGTATGGCGACCTCTACCCCATCCGAAGTGAGTTTTACCGAGTATAGCGGTTCGGTGGGAAGCTTTGGTACTCTCAAAAACACGCTGCAATTCGGGACCGGCGAGCACAATGGATTTGCCTTACAAGGCCGCCTCTCTACCATTGAAACCGATGGATATATCGATCGGGCGTCAGCAGATTTGAAGTCCTATTTCCTGAATGCGACATGGCAGGGCGAGAATAGCGGGTCGCTAAACCTACTGGCATTTGGTGGCACAGAAACCACCGGCCTCTCCTTCTACGGTCTGGACCGAGCCAGGCTCGCCACAAATCGCAAGCAAAATGATGATGGCATCTACTATGATGCGCAGGGTAACGAACGCGTTTATTCTGATCAGACCGATAACTACGCACAAGATCACCTGCAGTTGCATTATCAAAACACGATTGGGAATGGATTTGAACTCGCCTCAACGATTCATTACACCAACAGCCGAGGCTACTACGAGCAAATCCAGGATTATGACAATCCATTCGTAGCCTACAGATCTATCGAAATCTTTAGTGAAGGCGCAGATTATGCCTCAAGAGCGCATCTTGATTCCGACTTTTTTGGACTGCTTTTCTCACTGAGCAAGAAAGCGGATCGAAGCAGTTCTCAACTTGGATTCAATGCCAATGCGTACCTCGGGGATCAATATGGCCGGGTAATGGCCAGCGACGCTGATGTATTGAGTCGGCTTCCCTATGAATTTTATCGGAACGAAACCGACAAACGAGAATGGAGTGTGTTTTATAAATACTCTCGCCAGCTGACTGAGAATCTGTCGCTCTACGCGGATTTGCAGTCGCGAAATATTCAGTATGAAGCCTCAGGTTCACTGTTTAGCGAGGGTGCGAGCATCGATGTGAACGAAGCGTATCATTTTTTCAATCCAAAAGTGGGATTCATCTATGATCTGGGGCGTTCATCGCTCTACGCTTCCTTCGCACGGGCGCATCGGGAACCGGCACGGGTGGACTTCGAAAATGGAAATCCGAAGGCGGAGCGACTCGATAACATAGAATTAGGATATCGCACATTAAGCCGAACTTGGCAATTGAATCTGGGCGCGTTTTATATGAATTATCAGGATCAGCTGGTGCTGACAGGAGCCTTGGACGCCTTTAATTTCCCGATTCGGGAAAATGTTGGATCGAGTTACAGAGCGGGTCTTGAAGCTGATCTTAGCTGGATGGTGACCAATCGCCTTACCTTGGCGGCCAATGCAACCCTAAGTCGTCACCGCAATCGAGACTATGTCACATTTGAAAATGGCTCGGCTAAAACACTGGGTAATACACAGATTTCGTTTGCGCCTGAGTTGATTGCTGGTTCCCGAGTAGAGTATTCCTACACTGAAAACGGGTCTTTGACACTCTTTTTCAAGCACGTTGGTGAGCAATACATGAGCAATATTGAGCATGAAGAATCGAGGATAAATGCGTACTCTGTATTGGATTTGAATGTTGACCATGGGTTTACGTTGAACGGCCCCCTTCAGGAAATCCAATTCTCACTTCAACTCAATAATGTGTTGAATGAGCTTTATGAGAATAATGGGTATTTCTACAGTTTTGATGATGGTGGGCTGACCTATTATGGTGCAGCCTTCTATCCTCAAGCGACCCGAAATGTCTTGTTTGGTGTTCGATTGCGATTTTGATTGCGGCCGGAGCCGCAGATTCGAGCCGCGACTAAGACTCGAGGCGCGGATTCGGCTCCAAAACCAAACCACATTTGCACGGCAGTCCTTCACTCCATAATCTCAAAGCTTAAATATGAATTTTGTCGACTTTTTCCTCGGCGCTTACCAGGACAGAGAGACCGCTCTTATCGTTCTTGAGTTTCTCGCATTCGGTTTTGGGATTTGGAGTGTTTGGTTAGCCAAAAAAGCGAACATTTGGGTCTATCCCACCGGGATTATCGGGACCACGATCACGATGTATCTGTTCTTCACGGATCGCCTCTTGGGAGATATGCTGATGAATGCCTATTACTCGCTCATGAGCTTGTATGGATGGTGGGAGTGGGCTCGCATAAAGCATGGGCAAAAGGTGCGATCCATTGAGAGGATGACCGAAAGGGAGCGGTATTGGGCTGTTGGATTGGTGATTCTCACGATGATCGTGACTTACGCCGTGTATCGTTTGACGAACACCGAGATGGACACCTCGAACTTTGTCGACATTTTCACCTCGGGGTTATTCTTCACCGCAATGTGGCTCATGGCTCGGAAAAAAATTGAGAACTGGACGCTGTGGATCATTGCGGATGTGATCACCATCCCGCTTTATGCGTATCGCGGTTGGGGAATGTTGTCTATTCAATACGTAATCTTTACGATTCTGGCTGTTCAAGGATATATCGCATGGAAAAAATTGCTCCACAACGAAGCAGCCTCGTAAAACGAGTGGTGTTATTTGGCCCAGAGTCGACCGGGAAAACCACTCTGGCGAAACAACTCTCGGATCAGTTTGGAGTTCCCTGGGTGCCCGAGTTTTCACGCGAATACCTGCAACAAAAGTGGGATCGTGAAAGGCTTGTATGTCAAAGAGAGGATTTACTGCCCATCGCTGCGGGGCAGTTGATACTGGAGAATCAAGCCGTGGCGATGGCTGAGCAAGATGAGAAACCTTTTGTGGTTTGTGATACGAATCTGTTGCAGACCATTGTCTATTCGAGCGTGTATTACGAAGGCTGGGTAGATTCTGTTCTGATGGAGGCCGTGGCGGAACAGCAGTATGATCTGTATTTACTCACTGGGATTGACGTTCCTTGGGTAGCAGATGATCTGCGGGATAAACCACACGAGCGGGAAGCGATGTATCAAGCTTTTCATGTGGCGCTTGTTGAGAACCAGTGCAGGTATATTGAACTGGAAGGGAGTGAATCGAGTCGATTGGAGGTAGCTTCGGCTGCGATTTATAACTATATTTATTGATCGCCGATTTAACTGGCAACTTGCTGGGCGATTCACAAATGCAGCTAAAGCGCTGATGGTATTGGTGTTCCGGTGTATCGTCTTCGCCCGCCTTCACAAATCCGGAACCCTAATGGAGAAATCCATGACTACAAATCCATCCTTCCCTGGTCAACGCAGAGTCCAAGGGTCAACCCCCGAAACCCAACCCTGGCTTCTGAATCGTGATCATTTCCAGAACCCCGATCAGGATATCAATTCCGGAATCAGCGGTGAGGTTCTACGGCTACTCCCGGACCTACTAACCAATCCCGATGTGGTATTCCGCAACCGGGAATTCGGTGAACTCCGACCCCATGCATTCATTTCCAGTGTAACGTGGTTAGGACAAACCCAACCATCTGCACTTGGAGTGCTTCTTGAGAGTTGGATCGTGAAAGGCGAGTTTCAAGTGACGGCCGAAGAGGTGACGGCGCATCGTGCTTTCGAGCAGGAAAAGCGTAAGGCGTTTCTGGCCGAATTTGGTGAAAGATCAACTACCGGTAAAAGCCCAGAAGGGGCAGTCAAAGCCCCACCCTTCAAACGCCTCTTCGTCTATCGAGTAAATGGTTCCGGCCTAAGTGGCAGTCACGTCGCTCGCGGTATTGATCCTGACACCGGCCAGTTCCACACCATAGGTCATCCAAATTATAAGACCAGACTGCCTGGAACTTTGCATGAATGGTTCCATCGATTTAAAGAGGTCGGGGAGCTATCCTTCACACCCGGTGTGACGGGAAAGTATCAACCAACTGAGCAGGAAATCTTAGCCGAGCTCAAAAGGGTGCCTCAGAAAGGGTAGTTCGTAAGCTTTAAACGTACAAAATGGCGGGGCAAAGTGAACACTAGTTCCGCCAGTTAATTTATTTCGAAATTCGATAAATTTTTCAAGTTGAAAACTCTGTCAGCATTCTACGATTCAGAAAGCTCAATAAGACCTTCGATCAACATACACATCGCTAATGTATCGAGCTCACAATATCTAAGAAGGCCTTCTTTCAGTTGATTTCGAGCACTCGCAGTTAGATCTATATATCGTGTGTAGTTATAAGCTGCCATGGCTAGCCCCCCTTGATCAATACTCTCATTTTCACCTAAAAAACCAGTCAGAAGTTCATCAATTTCGGTGCTGTCTATTCCTATCGATCCAAATAGTGGTGGCAGTGTTTTATATGGATCATAAAAGGACTCAGGCTCGAGCCAAATATGATTTGTAAAATTCAGACTGCGTATTGGAAGAGTAGACCCATAAATGTCTGCTTCAGAATACCTTGAAGCTGTATTTTGTGCATCATGAAGAATGGCGGGCAGAACATATTTTAAAGAATTGCTTCCTCCTGCACGATGCGAAACGTAACACTCGTAGACCACATCTCTGAGATCCACCATATTTTTTTCACCTTGCCAGACAATTTTATTCTTCTCTTTTCGGTAGGTGAGTGAATCAATAAAGTCAATTAATTCATCGTGATCATCCACTCGTTTATTTTCTTCCGATAGTGCTTCGATATAATCTCGGATGTGATTTAATACTGTGTTTTCGTGGGATGAATACTTGAAAACTGTACCAATTAAACTGGCTTCCGGCATCAGTGCTCTTTTTAGAGCTCTGACAAATTCAAGATTTGGGAAGGAATCAGCTTCTACATCAATAAATTGAGTAGCATGTCTCACGCTTCCATCACGATCTATAATATGATGGCTAAATTGAAACGCTACCGTTTTATAAGGACGCATTCCTTCAAAAAATGGAATCACTGGGGTCGCTGTTTCAAAGTCAATCATATGCCAAGGCCATTCCCAACTTTGGACGTATTCCTGAATTTTATCTTTTTTAACTCGATAAGACTGTTGTTGTTCTTGTTCCAACTCAATTTGAAGAATTCGACGGTCGTTAGGAGCAAATACCTTGCTACTCTCATCAGATATAAAAGTTGGCATGATTTCTTGCCAAGTAATGTCTTTCAAATAGGTATATCCTTTATCCAACGCTAAATCTGCATAACTATATGGCC
>JAURMN010000082.1 GCA_030830725.1 Balneolales bacterium
GAAATAGAGTTTGAGAGGGACCAATGTATAGCCCTTTCGGGTGATACCCTTTTCAATTTCATGAATCTCTTTTTTGTGCAGTAGCAATTTGCGGTCGCGTCGCTCTTCCACGTTGGCATAAGAACCAAAGGCATAATGCTTGATATACATACCACTCAACCAGGCCTCATCATCACGGACCCAGGCATAGGAATCCACAAGGCTTGCTTCTCCGGCACGGATCGATTTGACTTCGGTACCTTTGAGCATAATTCCAGCCTCGAAGGTTTCTTCAATGTGATAATCGAAACGTGCTTTTCGATTCTCAATCTCTACGGTTTTTTTGGGTTGTTTGTCGCTGGCCATCCTACCTCTGTCTTCTGCCGGGAAAAAGGGTTCACTTAAATGCTGAAACCGAGTCCTTTTAATCTTTCTACTACATCCGCCTCGGGACCGCGATCCGGCATGGTCCGATACACTCCCAAAATTTGACCAATCTGATCAATGGCAATCTGATTTTCTGGGTTGATTTCGAGTACCTCGGCAAAACAACGAAGTGCATTATTCATCTGTGTTCGCATGTTTTGCATATCAAAGGTAGTCATGTTATGAAGACCATAATTAAGCCAGGTTTTTTCGAGTAGCAATCGGGTTTCCGCAGACTCTATATCCTGTCCTGAGAGCCAGGCCAGCGCGGATTCATAGTCATTGGCATTAATCCAAAGGTCAATGCGCTCCATCGGAGGGGTATCTGAAGGGATGGTGAGAGTTTCTGAGCCTGTTTGTTGGGGTTTGCCACCATCGGATGAACAAGCTGAAAACGATATCACCAGTACCAGCATTATGACGAGTGAAAGTGGATAAAGAATTGTTGAAGGAATGATCCGTGAAAAATAAGCAGCCATAGTGCGTTACGAGCTTTTAAGTTGTGAGAGGATGAATGGGGTTTCAGTTAAAAAAATGGGATTAAGGATGAGTTCTCTTTTGAAAATGGATTTCCTGTTGATAAAGATTTTGGCTTAAAGATAAGAAATCATCCTAGGGCGATTGGTTGAAAACTAAAACAGAGGACAAAAATTATCATACTGATCCAGCCCAAGATTTTTCTGCGACGATCCAACGGTTGGATAACACGTGTTGGCGGGTGTTCCAATTTAACAAAATAGGCCACGAAAAAGCTCCAGACCAGCCAGATCAGTGAACCCTGATCGGTGAGAGACTCTTTGACAACTAACAGCCAGATACTGGTTACAAGAAGAGATCCCGTCCAGACGCTAAAAACCCAATAGTGATTTCGTTGATAGGCTTTACGTAGCAGATTCAAGAGCAAAATCGCCCAGAGCAGAAAACTACTCAGATAAAATGCAGGAGCATACTCGAGCAGGGCTGAGGTGAGAAGTGGAATCGCCTCCATGCCTCCCAACGTGACCAGAATAGCGAAGAGAATCCGGGCAACAAGTCGCTGGGTTTTAAACCCGGTGAGCGAGTACAAAATATGTCCGCCGTCCAGCTGACCCATTGGCATGAGATTGAGCGCAGTGAAAAATAAACCCAACCAACCCGCGAACAGAAACGGGTAATGATACATCTCAAAAGGAGGAGGAACAGAGTCAAAAAAGGAAGTCAAGAAGAGATAAAGAAGTGTATTTCCAATGATAATGATATCCCCCTGAAGCATTTCCGAAGTCTGTGAGGAATCCTCTATTTCTAACCCTACTGGGCCTGAAGCCTCGGATGAGGGCGTGGAAGTTGGCAAGATCGGGTTATCCGGGAAACGACCTTCCCGCTCGATATACTCGATCATCGGCTCATGACCTGCAAAATTTTCGATAAATGTCGGCGGAGGAAGTGTGAATAACCCGATAAACAGGATCAGAAGGGATACAAAAAATCCGGCCAAAGGTCCTGCTATTCCCACATCAAACAAAGGGATTGTGGAACGAATTTGCTCCTTGATGCGAATTACAGCGCCCATTGTGCCAATTCCGAACGGAACCGGAATGAAATAGGGCATGGTTACCTGGATACCGTATCGTAAGGCTACGAGATAGTGTCCGAATTCGTGCACTCCCAGAAAGAGCAGTAAAAGAGTTGCGAACAAAGCGCTTTCGGGAATCATATCGAGAAGCGAGGGTTGTCCGGCGCTTTCACCTACCCACATCATTCCCGAAAATGTGACAGTGACAAAGGTTAGAATGAACAGTCCGGTGTGACGAAGAATTTTTTTAGGGTCTCTGTGTGGGGGATAGATGTCAAGGGAGTCCTTTTCCTGTACTTCTGATTTAATTCTAATTTCAGGATCTGTAGCAGCCCCATTTTGGGAATCATCCATGCGTACTCCTGTTCCTGCGTAACGGCATGGTCATACAGCGCGCTCCGCCTCTTCCCCGGCACAACTCATGTCCCTGAAAGGAAATTGTCAATTTTCCCTGTTCTACCGGGTCAAAAGGTTTTTGAGTGAACTCCTCAATGAATTCAAATTGATTCATGCGCCGGTAACCATATTCTTCCATCTCCCTGAAGGTGTGCGTATTCCGTTCATATCCTACTACTACACCGGGAGCCAAAGCAAAGAGATTGGCCCCGTCAGTCCACTGTTCCCGGAATTGATTTGTCAGATCTTTCCCGCCACATGGGATAAAGGTAAAGGACTGCTCCGTCAGCTCTTCCAGCGCTTTTTTAAGACTCGGCATCACTTCCAGGTCAATATTTTCTGTGCTTTCCTCGCCTCCTGCCCGAGTCAACAGCACAACCTGTTCGGTTGGCGCATTGATTACGGGATCAAACACCACGCATTCCGTATGATCGGCAAATGTGAAAATCGTATCCAAATGCATACTGGAGCGCTTTTTGGGAATATCCACGGCAATAACATGCTCCACATCGCCGTGCAGGAGCTGATTGGCGACGCTCATTAACCCTCCGAACGTAGTGCGCTGACTAATGCCGATCAGGACTGTATCCGGTCTGGCCATAAGGATATCCCCACCTTCGATGGAGTGACCCTCGGGAACTTGGATAACTTGGGGCTGAAGCTCTTGAAAAAGCGGGTGAAACTTCACCACTAACTCCATGATCAACGCCTCCCGTTTTCTGGCTGGTTCAGCCATTCGGGTTAATATGATACGATCTCCAATCACGGCCCCCAAATCACGGGTAAATAAGAGATTGGGTACCGGGGGCAGGGTGAAGTGTACCCCGGTAGGACTTTTTCCTTGCACGACAAATCGTAAAAGTTCATCCTCTGCGCTCCTTCCCAACTCTTCACGAATAGGCAGGAGATTCTCTTCGGGGACAATGGAAATTAACCCGTCTACAAACCACTCTTTGGCATTATGTTGCTGAAGAGATTCCGCTGCCAGATCCAGGATTTCATACACCTGACCACCGGAAGGAAGAGCAGCTCTAAAGATGCTGAGCATGTCGAGATGTTCAGCTCGCGCATCTTCTTCAAAAATAATATCATCGAATAATAGATCTTCCTTGATTTCAGGATTTACCAAGGAAACCTCTTGTCCGGGGGTGTGGACAACCACGGCCTCGAGCCGGTCCGTTTCGGAGTGGATTTGTAACTGCATAGCCCAATATAGAAAAGTTTGTGGTGGAACACGGCTGAGTGTTTCTCTCTTCCAAGTTAATACGAAATTAGCACCAATTTATTTGAAAAAAGCAGATATTGAAGAAAAGAATCCGCCAAACCAAAACAGAAGGATCAACCAAGCGTGGCCGAAACGGAACGAAGCTCTTCCTCCGAAATCGAATCTCTGATTACCCTTTATCTGGATCCGGATCCAAAGATCAGAAAAGCGGTGGAGTCCAGATTATTGGAATGGGGTCAGGCAGCGATTCCTCTGATTGATCAGGCCCGGGCCCGAACGAAAGAGCCTGATGAGAAGCAAAAACTCGAACGAATTCTGCTGGATCTGACCTTTCCCGTATTGATAGAAGAATTCTCAGAGATTGTGGAGCAGGGAGTTCATGAAATTAGACAGCTTGAAGAAGCCGTTTTACTCCTCTCAAGGGTAGATCAACCCACCTTCCGAACTCGATGGCTGACCGGAAAGCTGGATGAAATGGCCGATCAGGCAGAATCTTCCATTTTAGCTGCGGACACATCTGTGGAAAAGATGAAAGCCTTGCTCCAGTACATTTTTCACGAGCAGAATTTCAAAGGGGATCGCCATGAATATCATGCGCTAGAGAATGCCTATTTACATGAAGTATTGGATCATCGCAAGGGAATTCCACTCACTCTGAGCCTGATCGTGCTTTTCCTGGCTGATCGGCTGCAATTACCCTTTTATGGGGTGAATATGCCCATTCACTTTTTGCTGGTATTCGACCCCAAAGGAAGCAAGATCTATATTGACCCGTTTGATGAAGGGGCAATCGTGTCGCGAGATCAATGTTTTGTGTTTATGAAGCACAATGAAATTCCGCCCCGACCAGAATATTTTGAGCCCTGTGTTCCGATGGAAATTCTAAAACGCCATCTCCGAAATCTCATGAACAGTTATGAAAAAGAGGGGGATTCGGAGCGCGCACAGCGGGTGCAACAACTTTTGGTGATCACAGGAGCCTGACCCGTCTGCAAGCGTTGGATTTGCATCAAGGGAGCGGATCTTTGAGTCTCGATGTATTCCCGCCTTGAATTTCCCTATATTTGTTGCCCTCAAAGCAACGAATGGATATATGTCTGATCAGATTCAAAAAGAAGCCTCCAAAAGGCGCACATTTGCGATTATTTCCCACCCGGACGCCGGAAAGACGACGCTGACGGAAAAGTTGTTGTTATATGGAGGAGCGATTCACGAAGCTGGTTCTGTGAGGCAACGAAAAGCAGCTCGATTCGCGGCTTCTGACTGGATGGCGATTGAAAAAGAGCGCGGGATTTCGGTGACCTCATCCGTTCTTCGTTTCGAAAAGGACGGCATTAAGTATAATCTACTGGACACCCCGGGGCACAAGGATTTCTCGGAGGATACGCTTCGAACCTTGGTCGCTGCAGATTGTGGCTTAATGGTGATTGACGTGGCTAAAGGTGTGGAGGAGCAGACGGAAAAATTGTTTGAGGTCTGTCGTTTGCGCCAGGTCCCGGTCATTACCTTTGTGAATAAATGCGACCGCCCGGGCTTGAGTCCTCTTGAAGTGTTAAGTAATGTGGAGGCGAAACTGGGAATTGAAGCGGTACCCGTTACCTGGCCGATTGGCTATGGACAAGATTTCCAGGGGATTTATGATTTGGGTCGTCAGCGCTTTACCCTGTATCAAAAGCAGGAACATGGGGCTAAAATGGCGGATGCCACCGTCCATTCGCTCGATGACGGACTGACCTCATCTACACTCACCGAGGCTGAAAAGACGGAACTTCGGGATGAAATCGAGTTAATCCAAGATATGTTTACCCAGATGGACCCGGAAAAATTCAGAAAAGGGGATGTGACACCTGTCTTTTTTGGGTCGGCGTTAAATAATTTTGGTCTCGATCTTTTTCTGGATTATTTCCGAAACTTGGCTCCGCAACCTCAACCCTATGTCACGTCCGAAGGAATTAAACGTGACCTGGAAGCTCCATTTAGTGGGTTTGTCTTCAAGCTTCAGGCCAATATGAATCCCGATCACCGTGATTGCGCAGCGTTTGTACGTGTAACATCCGGCCATTTCAAACGGGGCGCAGAGGTAGTGAATGCGGGCAACGGTAAGAAACTCAAAATGGCGACTCCCCACACCTTGATGGGAGATTCACGCCATATATTGGAGGAAGCCTTTCCGGGAGATATTATTTCGATGTTTAATCCAGGCGATCTTCGAATCGGGTCTACGATCTATGAACATGAGGCGATTGATTATCATGTCATTCCGCTTTTTAGCCCGGAACATTTTATGAAGGTGAGCACCAAAGATCCTTTCAAGCGGAAGCAATTGCGAGAAGGTTTGGAACAACTTTCAGAGGAGGGCGTGGTCCATGTCTTTGAAGTGCCAGGCGGAGTAGGCAATGAACTCCTGTTGGGAACTGTGGGCGCGCTTCAGTTTGAGGTGGTAGAACACCGGATGAAGGCCGAATATGGCGTGGAATTGGTCATGCAAGGAGTGAATTATCACACGGCCCGATGGTTGCCGCAGAATGATCAGGTGATCGATAAGCTTAAGGCCTCCTATTCTACCGCCGTTACAACGGATTTGGAAGGCAATCCGATCGTTCTGTTTGATAGCGCTTATGCACTCAGTCAGGCGGTTGAAAAAGTCGGCGAGCAGAATCTCTACAAATTTAAACAGGAGACGACGTGAGCAACGCGATCCGGATTCGGGAAGCCGATTTACAGGACTCTTTGGATATGCAACGGGTTGTCGAACTGAGTAATGCCTATGCAATGGACCCGATGGGTCTTGGGGAGCCATTGTCGGCCGCACAGCGCGAGAAATTAGGTAAAACTTTACCTAAGGTTGCCGGCGCCTTGGTGCTTCTGGCTTTTGAGGGGGAAAAAGCCGTTGGAATCGCGACCTGTTTTCAAGGATTCTCGACGTTTAAAGCCGCGCCTTTATTGAATATTCATGATATCGCTGTCCTGCCGGAGGCGCGGGGAAAAGGAGTTGGTGCCACACTACTGGAAGCTGTTAAAGAAAAGGCTAAAGAGCGGGGATGCTGCAAAGTGACGCTCGAAGTACGGGAAGATAATGCAGCTCGTCACTTGTACGAACGGTCAGGATTTGAGTATGGGGATCCGGCAATGTTTTTTATGACGGCGGAGTTATAGCCTCATTCGGGATTTTATTCTTACCTGGATCTGCGACCCAAAAGAATCACTTCCCGGCCGCCGGATGTTTCTGAATTTCCTCCCTGCAAACTCTCCTGAAAACTCCGTATTTTACCCGTCTTGAATTTGAACATAACTGCGAAACTCACTACTTATGGCACAACAATTTGATGTATGCGTAATTGGTTCCGGTCCTGGTGGATATGTAGCCGCAATACGGGCCTCCCAACTTGGATTTAAAACGGCAATTGTTGAAAAACGGTTTTTAGGCGGGGTCTGCCTGAATATCGGGTGTATCCCGACAAAGGCACTTTTGCGTTCGGCCGAAGTATTTGAGTCTATTTCGCATGCCGCCGACTACGGGGTAAAAGTGGATGGATTTTCGGCTGATTTTGGCGGAATGGTTTCGAGAAGCCGGAAGGTTGCTGATAAAATGAGCAAGGGTGTTCAATTCTTGATGAAAGCGAATAAAGTGTCTGTGCTAAATGGTGCCGGCAGCTTTAAATCGTCGACCGAGCTTGCCATTTTGGATGATAAAGGCAAAGAAACAGAGACGGTGAAGGCGAAATATTTCATTGTTGCCACCGGCGCCAGACCACGTGAACTTCCTCACCTGCCGATTGATGGCAAACTGATTATGGATTCAGAGCGTGCAATGCAGCTCGAAAAGCAGCCGAAATCACTCGTGATTATGGGTGCCGGCGCCATTGGTGTTGAATTTGCCTATTTCTACAACACAATCGGCACGCAGGTTACATTAATTGAATTGAAGCCAACTTTAGTACCCGTTGAAGATGAGGATGTAGGAAAAGAGCTGGGCAAGATCTACAAGAAAAAAGGCATGGAGATCATGACCGGTTGCAAAGTGGATACTGTGGAAAAAAGCGGGACAGGGGTAAAAGTCACGGTCGATACCCCAGAAGGCAAAAAAGAACTGAAAGCCGATATGGTGCTTTCCGCTGTGGGCGTAACCGGTAATATTGAACAAATCGGACTGGATAAAGCCGGAGTGAAGGCAGAGCATGGTGCGATTCAAGTAAATCGGGACACCTATGAAACGTCTGCCAAAGGTATTTATGCTATCGGAGATGTGATCGGAGCGCCATGGTTGGCTCACAAAGCATCACATGAAGCCATTGTTTGTGTGGAGAAACTCGCGGGTCTTACACCGAAACCCATCAACTACGGAAACATTCCGGGCTGTACCTATTGCGAGCCACAAGTCGCTTCTGTGGGACTGACCGAAAAAGCGGCCAAAGAGCAGGGATATGACGTTTTGGTTGGGAAGTTTCCATTCTCAGCCAGTGGGAAAGCCACCGGTTTGGGTCATGAAGAAGGCTTTGTGAAGGTGATTTTTGATGCGAAATATGGCGAGTGGTTGGGCTGTCATATGATCGGGTCTCATGTTACTGAACTGATCGCTGAAGCGGTTGTAGCTCGTGATCTGGAAACTACTGGTCACGAAATCATCCAGGCTGTACACCCGCATCCAACAATGAGTGAAGCGGTGATGGAAGCTGTGGCTGAGGCATACGGTGAAGGGGTTCATTTAGGGTCCAAGCCCAAACTACACAAATAAACTGGCTTGTATCGAAGGAGGGGAGTCACACATCCCGGGGAATGAGTATTTGGACGCACTTTCTGGATCTAGACGCTTAACCCTTCCTCGCTTGTTTCAGGTTCCGGGCCAAGATAATCTCAATATTGAACCCGAATGAGTAAGAACGCCCGCATTTTACGAGTTATGGAGTATGGACGGGTGCCCTACCATCGTGCCTGGGCGATTCAAAGAGCATTTCAACAGGAGCGGGTTTCTGCAAAACTTTCCAAATCTGTTCCCCAAAAAGCGTTTGACGATCTTCTATTGTTTGTCGAACATCCGCACGTGTATACTCTTGGTAAGAGCGGAGATAAAGCGAACATGCTGATTACGGACGAGCGATTGAAGCAGTTGAATGCGGAATGGGTCCCGATTGATCGGGGCGGGGATATCACCTATCATGGCCCTGGACAGATTGTCGGATATCCGATAATGGATCTCGACCATCACTTTACGGATATTCATCGCTACCTCCGATCGCTGGAAGAAATCATCATTCAAACGTGTCGGCATTTTGGGGTCGAATCCGGCCGACTTGAAGGGTTAACCGGTGTCTGGGTAGAAGACCGCAAGATTTGTGCATTTGGCGTGAAATGTTCTCGATGGGTGACTCTTCATGGATTCGCCCTCAATGTTTCGACAGATCTTTCGTATTTTAATCACATTGTTCCTTGCGGTATTCAGGATAAGCAGGTTACAAGTTTGGAATTGGAGTTGGATACCTCACTCGACCCGAACGAAGTAAAACGGGTGATTGCAGAAAAGTTTGACCAGGTTTTTGACATCAGATCGCTTTGGACTGCCCCAGATTGGCCAGATCAGACAGAAGATGACAAAAATCGCGCAGAATGAATGGATTAGAAAATGATTAGAGAACTCAATGTCTTAGAAAATCCCACACCAGCCGAGCGCAGACCCGATTGGCTTCGGGTAAAACTTCCGTCTGGGGAGACGTTTAAAGAGGTCTCAGACACCATTCGAAAGTATAAACTAAATACTGTCTGTTCAGAGGCAAGATGTCCAAACATGGGCGAGTGTTGGGGTGCAGGTACAGCCACTTTTATGATATTGGGAGATGTTTGTACCCGTTCATGTTCCTTCTGTGCGGTGAAAACCGGACGTCCACCCATGGATCTTGACTGGGATGAACCGGCGCGTGTAGCCGATGCGGCTTCCAAAATGAAACTCAAACATGTGGTGTTGACCTCGGTAAATCGCGACGAGCGTAAGGATGGTGGGGCTCCTATTTTTGCCGAAACACACAGCAAACTCCGTGAAAGAATACCCGGTGTTACCATTGAGTCTCTGATCCCGGATTTCAGGGGTGATTGGGAAGCCCTCCAGATTGTTCTGGATACCCCACCGGATGTTCTTAGTCACAATCTCGAAACGGTTCCGCGTTTATACCGGGATATCCGTCCTCAAGCTCGCTACGAGCGGTCATTAGAGTTGCTTAAACGAACAAAACAACAGGGCGTACGGAGCAAAACAGGTATTATGGTGGGCCTTGGTGAAACACGTGAAGAGGTCATCGAATTAATGCAGGATTGTGTAGACCATCAGGTTGATGTCTTAACGATTGGTCAGTATATGCAACCCACTAAGATGCACCACCCTGTGATGCGTTGGGTGCACCCTGACGAATTTGCAGAATACAAAGAAATTGGAGAAACACTCGGGCTTGAGCATGTCGAAAGCGGTCCGTTGGTGCGTTCTTCTTATCATGCTGAACGCCATCTCTGATTGAGAGGAGCTACCCCTTGTTATCACTCATCGTTGTTTTATTGATCAGTTACCTGCTGGGCTCTATCCCAACTTCTCTGTGGATGGGGCGCTTTGTACGGGGGATTGACATCCGTGAATATGGAAGTGGAAATGCCGGCGCTACGAACACATTTCGAATCCTGGGCTGGCCGTCCGGAGTCGTGGTTTTGAGCCTTGATTTCTTTAAAGGATTTGTCTCGACCTATTGGGTAAGTCATTTGGCCTGGAAAATTGGAACCGGGCCTGTGACAATTCCCGCGTGGGATGTGGATGCATTTGTCCAGATAGCCTGCGGATTTATGGCTGTTTTTGGTCATGCAGCTCCGGTATTTGCAGGATTCAAGGGAGGAAAAGGTGGAGCCACAGCTGCCGGTATGCTCTATGGAATCGAACCTGTTTCAATCAGCATCAGTGTGGGAATTTTCTTGCTGGTAATGTTTACCACTCGATATGTGTCATTGGGTACGGTAATTTCAACGGCTGCCTATCCCCTGTCGCAATTGGTACTACGCTACATTGTAGGATGGCAAATTGATGGAAGCGTGATCATATTGAGTGCTGCCGCATCCCTGTTTATTATCTACAAGCACAAGGCTAATTTGCAGCGTCTGCTCAATGGAACCGAAAATCGAATTAAGACATTCAAACCTCGAAAAGGAATCCCGAAAGACGAGTTGACCACTCACCGGATGAAACCTTAGCGTTTATGAAAACCCGAATCTGCATTATTGGCGCTGGTAGTTTTGGAACCGCACTTTCGGTGGTGTTGGATAAAAGCGGTGCAGATGTAACACTATGGGCCAGAGAAAGTGAAATTGCTGCCGGGATTATGGAACAGCACCGAAATCTGGCCTACTTAACCGATATCCTACTTCCGGTTACTGTGCGCTGTACAACGAGTATGGAAGTAGCTCTCCAGGGTGCACAGTATGTCCTTTTTGCGACACCTTCTCACACATTGCGTGAAATGGCGGGTAAAGTAGCCCCCTTCTTAAAAGGGAATGAACGCATCGTCAGTGTCGCAAAAGGATTAGAAAACGAGACTTTTTTACGGATGTCAGAGGTCTTGGCCGAAGAATTAGGCCACGTAATTGACACCGATCACATCGGGGTTATTTCAGGACCTAGTCATGCAGAAGAAGTGGCGTTGTTTATGCCCACCACAGTCGTGGTAGCAGCCAATTCAAGAGGGGTGGCGAAGGCAATTCAAGAGACCTTTATGACCCCCATGTTCCGTATTTACCTGAATCACGATATTGTCGGGGTTGAAATTGCCGGCGCGGTCAAAAATGTCATGGCCCTTGCAGCCGGGATCTTGCAGGGTATGAATAGGGGAGACAATGCCATCGCAGCCTTAATGACCCGTGGATTACACGAGATGAAGCGTATGGGTCTGAAAATGGGAGCCTCTCAGGATACGTTTTCCGGTTTGGCGGGAATGGGAGATTTGATCGTGACCTGTACCAGTGAACATAGTCGAAACCGATCTGTGGGATTTCGTATCGGGAGGGGAGAATCATTAAAAGAGATTATCGAATCGATGAATATGGTGGCAGAAGGGGTAAAAACGACCGACTCTGTTCACCATTGGGCTCTTAAGAATCGCGTAGAGATGCCGATCACCTCGGCTGTGTATCGAATTTTATTTGAGGGAACCTGTCCTAACGAAGCGTTGTTTGATTTAATGACACGCAATCCAAAAGATGAGATCGCGTTTTAAGGAACAGCGAGTCAAGTGTTAAGAACCCGCGCAGAAGAGGCAGTAGAGTCACTGCCTGTTAATGGAGAGTCACGGATCATGTTTTCAGAAGGGGATATTCATATATCGGATTTAACCCAACGGGACCTCAAACTGCTCATCGAGCGGGGGGAGTCAGTGGTATTGGAGTTCAAAAAGACGATACCCTCGGCTGAAAAAATTGCTCGTGAAATTTGCGCCTTTGCCAACACCATGGGTGGATTTATTCTGGTGGGGGTAGCGGATCATGGCGCGATAGTCGGCATCCAAGACTATTTTGAAGAGGAGCATTGGATCCGAGAGGCTGCAGAACGGTATTGCGATCCCCCCGCGAAGATCTCTTTAGAAATCGTCCATTTGATGGAATGTGATGTGCTGTTGGTGCGAGTGAAGGAGTCGCAGGAAAAACCGGTGACCGTGCGGTTTCGAAACCAGGAGACAGTGTATGTGCGTAAGCACGAAGAAAGTGTTGTCGCGACACCTTCCATGATTGGATTATTACATTCGGATCAAAGTGAAGAACCGGTCACATTTGTGTATGGCCAGCATGAGCAAAAGCTGTTTCGCTTCATTCATGAGTATGGAGAGATCAGCCCAAGGCGTTATTCGGAATTGGTGGGAATACCTCCCGAGCAGGCCACTCATACGTTGGTTCAATTGGTTAAAGTGGGAGTCTTGACCATGTTTAAACGAGAAACAAACGAGTTTTTCTGTTTTTCGAAAACGGTGTAATTTTACTATAGTCAACAAAGCGTGTTGCCCTATCCGCGTAGGCATCCTTAAATGAATCTGTACGATAAGTACACTTAAAGAGGGTTAAAGTGGTACAATGATGAACAGCATGGACGAAAATTTAGATGATGTGATAGCCTCCTTGATCGATTTTACGGAGGAGAGTTCCACAGAACCGCTTGTACAGCCTGTGATTTTGCTCACCGAAAATGCGGCTCATGAGATTAGGCGCATCATGAAAGCTGAAAACCTCGACGAAGCCCTTCGACTGCGTGTGGCTGTAGAAGGTGGTGGATGCAGCGGACTCAGTTACAAACTAGGTTTTGACAAGAAGACGGATGAAGACATGGTGTGCGAGTCGCAGGGCTTGGAGATTGTTATAGATCCGCGTCATGCACTTTATCTAGATAAATGCGAGATCGATTATCCTCAGGGATTGGATGCCAGAGGATTTGTATTCCGCAATCCAAATGCCAGTGAATCCTGTGGCTGTGGAACCTCATTTGCAGTGTAAAAGGGGTGCTCACGATCCAAACCCCACTTAGTTTAGCGCAGCTTTTGCTTCTAGGATAAGTTGACCGATTACATCGGTACCGATCATTTCGCGATTTCCACAGTATTGACACACCAACTCTTGCTCCTCTCCTCCCATCTCTCGTAACTCCTCATAAGAAAGCATCGAAAGACCACGAATAAACCGCTCTCGACTGCATCTACAGAAAAAATGTACCGGGCGACGATCTAGTTCTCGCACCTCGAAGTCGCCTGCCGCTTTGGTCATGATGGTATCAATGTACAGGTCATCCTCCAGTAGAGAGGCTACGGAAGGGAATGTTTTCAAATGATCACTCAATTTGTCCATTACTCCTGGTTTGGCACCTGGTAATCGTTGAACGAAGAGCCCACCAGCCTGCACGATTTCCCCTTTTTCATTCAGGCTCACATCCAACATGATTGCCGAGGGAATTTGCTCGGATTGAGCCAAATAATAGGCAATGTCCTGTACGATATCTCCATGGATAATTTCGATAGAGCTGCTTCGGGGTTCGGCTTCGTTGTAGAGGGTTTTACTTACATTCAGTACTCCAAGTCCAATTCCGCTACCCAGATTGTACTCCGATACCAGGAGGCTTTCCGAAAGATGGGCCTTTGGATTTCGTACATATCCCCGCACTTCTCCCACGCTGTTGGCTTCGGCAAGCATCATCCCTACTGGACCGTCCCCGTCAAACCGGAGTTGAATCCGCTCTTCCCCTTTTAATTCGGAAGCCAAAAGCAGAGACGCTGTCAGGCTTCTGCCCAGTAAGATGGACGCTAAAACATCCAATCCATGTCTGACAACGGCTTCCTGCACCAGTTCGGTTGTCTTTACAACACTGATCTTAAAATCTCCCTTTTCTGAGATTCCTTTGATCAGGCGATCCTTGAATTTATACTGCTCGAGAGTGCTCATGCGTGGTTTTTACGTGCTTGGATTTGTTCTTCTGCAATGCGATCGGACGCTTCACCCGGAGTGATTTGTTCCTCTTCGGCCCGTTTAAAGACTTTAAGTGTGGTCTCATAAATGGATTCCGCACGTTTCATGGACCAATCCTCCGCTTCACCCACTAATTCGCTGTATACATGCATAATCCCGCCGGCATTCACGACGTAGTCGGGAGCGTATAGAATTCCGCGATTTTGGAGCTCTTTCCCATGACGAACCGGGTTGTCGAGTACATTATTCGCTCCACCGGCGATCACACTGCACGTGAGTCGCGGGATTGACGCATCGTTAATCACTGCCCCCAGAGCATTTGGCGAAAAAATATCGGCTTGTATCTCCAAAATAGCATCTGCCTCCACCACTTGAGCACCTGTTCGGCTGGCTACGGTATGAGCTTTTTCAACAAAGATATCGGAGATAAACAGAACAGCTTTTTCTTTGGCAAGATAGTCGGCCAGAATTTCTGCAACATGGCCGGCACCTTGAATGGCAATTCGTTTTCCTTCTAAAGAGTCGTTTCCATAGGCCTGTTTGGCGGCAGCTTTCATGCCCATATAAACTCCGAAGGCGGTAATCGGACTGGGCGCACCCATTCCACCATTTTCTCTGGATTTTCCGGTTACGTACGGGGTCGTTTTGGAAATCCAGTCCATTTCCACTTCGGTCATTCCCACATCTTCAGCAGTTATGTATCGCCCACATAGACCGTCAACAATCCGTCCAAATGAATTGAAAAGGGCTTCTGATTTGTCCGTAGCCGGATTGCCAATGATTACTGCTTTTCCGCCACCTAGATCTAACCCAGATACGGCAGACTTGTAGGTCATTCCTCTCGAAAGTCGTAAAACATCCCGTAGTGCAGAAGCTTCGTCCGCATACGGCCACATTCGTACTCCTCCCAAAGATGGACCCAGTGTTGTATCATGGATGGCAATAATGGTTTTTAAACCTGTTTTCGGATCTGAACTAAACACGACCTGTTCGTGACCCATTTCCAGCATAGCTGCGTGCAGGGACGTGTGTTGGACATCTGTCTGATTCATAAATATACTCGCTCTGTTTTTCTGTCGCTTTCAAAAAAATTTTCAAAGGAAACCGTGGGGCTTGTCGGCGTCCTCTTTTTCGGCTATCAGCTCCATTTTAAGATACCGAATAATCCGACGCTTCTCTATGAAAATTGGTATACTTAAGAGATGTCAATTTGGAATTCAATACCTCTTTCTGTCGCCTCTGAACCCGCTCAAATGGCTGATCAACTCGGCATTCATGAGTTGTTGGCTCGCCTTTTGGTACGGCGAGGGATTACCACATATGAGCAGGCGCGTCTTTTTTTCCGACCCCATTTTGGTGTCTTACACGATCCTTTTTTAATGAAGGATATGGACAAAGCGGTAGCGCGTGTGGAGACGGCAATTGCAATGGGCCAAAAAATTCAGGTCTATGGGGATTACGATGTGGATGGAACTACAGCAGTAGCGATTCTGAGCGAATATTTGCAGTCGAGAGGAGTTGATGTCTTTCCGTACATCCCTCAACGATTCAAAGAAGGCTATGGCATTAACGAGGAAGGTATTAAAACCGCTTCCCAGCAGGGAGTTCAGCTGATCATTTCGGTGGATTGCGGAATAACCGCTATTGATGAGGCGGTCCTGATCCGTGAAAAAGGGATGGAACTGATTATTTGTGACCATCATACCGTTGGCGACAAACTTCCGGATGCTGTGGCTATACTCGATCCCAAGAGACCGGATTGCCCGTATCCATTTAAAGGGCTCTCAGGTGCCGCCGTTGCTCTTAAGCTGATCCAGGCTCTACTTATTAAGGACTATAATAAGCGCGGTATCTCCCTGTCAGAGGGGGATGTAATGACACTTCTGGATCCCTATCTGGATCTGACAGCGATTTCGATTGCTTCGGATATCGTTCCTATGGAGGATGAAAATCGACTCTTGACATCTGCTGGACTGCGTAATATCAATGAACGCCCACGAACCGGGCTTGCTGAACTGATGAAGCATGTGCGCTGTACTCCAGGAACCCTCACAAGCGGGACGGTGGTGTTTTCGCTAGGACCGCGGATTAATGCGGCTGGTCGAATGGGAGATGCGATTACCGCTCTGGATCTTCTGCTAGCCAAAACGTCTCAAGAGGCCAACGAAATTGTAGTGAAACTCGAGCAAATTAATATTGAACGGAAAGAAGTAGATCGAGTCATGTTTGAAGAGGCTCAGAAGATTGTGTTCGAAGGTCAGGACGAACACGAACATATCATCATTTTACAGAACGAGAAATGGCATCAAGGAGTGATTGGAATTGTGGCTTCCCGGCTGGTAGATTTGTTTCATCGCCCTACCATCCTCTTAACCTCGGACGGAAATGGGTATCTCAAAGGTTCTGGGAGATCCGTAAAAGGATTCAATATTTATACCGCATTACAGCAGGCTGGAGACGTACTTCAACAATTTGGGGGGCATGAGTTTGCGGGCGGTATGACACTTCGACACGATCGCTATGAAGAATTTCGTCATCGGATGCGAGAGTACGCAAGTCAGATGATGAGCCAGGCAGATCTGAAGCCCCGTCTGGAGTATGAAGAAGAGATTGATCTGCGCGAAGTGGATCAGAAATTCTGGAAAATCCTGTCACAATTTGAACCGTTTGGACCGGGTAATGAGAGACCCGTATTTGTTTCAAGAGGAGTGATGCTGTCTGGAGCCCCATTCGTGGTGGGACAGGGCCACCTAAAGCTCAAAATTCAACAAAATGGTTCTGGCACCTTTGAGGCGATCGGTTATCGCATGCATGAATTTCTTCCACAATTAACCCGATTTGGAAGTCGTGGCTTCGATATCGCCTACCAGATCGAGGAAAATCATTTCAGAGGTAAGCGGACGCTTCAGCTTAATTTGTTGGATATTCAGGTTTAATTGCGGATTCTTTTACTTGGATCCATGATGGGTAGGAATAGATTCAGCCATTTAAAATCTGCTTGATCTGACGCCTGAAAAAATACCTTTTCATGAATAACGTAAAGTTCACTATCTTTTTAGTCCTTTCAGAATACACACCCTATCCTGTCTCCTCAGGGTAGACATGTTTATGGAATATCGAACATGTCGCATTCTTCTGGATGTTGGGACTGTAGCTCAGTTGGTAGAGCAATGGACTGAAAATCCATGTGTCGCCGGTTCGATTCCGGCCGGTCCCACTCCCTCAAAGCCTTGAAAGCCAACCCATTATGGTTTCCAAGGCTTTTTTTTTACTCTAATTATCCTCAGTGAAGTTGAATTCAGAAGTTTTTGATTCAATTCAAATCCATTATTTTAAATAAAAAGCTAAATGGGACTAAGAAATCGGGGAACAAATGAACAGATCACTTGTACTTCTCACACTTTTATTGGGTCTAACCATTCCTGTTTTTGCTCAACAAATTACAATTGGAGATGACGGAATTGTCAGATGTAAAGATGTAGCTATCGGTACAACGCAGACCATTGGTGAAGTTACCTATGAAGTAGTTGACAGAGATTCACTGAATCAAAGAATTGACGAGAACGCAGACTTAACCAAAGTTTGCGTGAGTAACGTCACGAACATGTGGAATTTGTTTTTTTCAAAAGAATTTAATCAAGATATCAGCAATTGGGATGTCAGCAATGTCACGGATATGAGAGGGATGTTTGAGAGTTCGTCCTTTAATCAGCCGATCGGGAATTGGGATGTAAGCAATGTTACTACTATGTATAAGATGTTCAATATGGCGAAAACTTTTA
>JAURMN010000083.1 GCA_030830725.1 Balneolales bacterium
ATAATACCTGAAAGCACTCTGGAACAGCCGCTTGTTCAAGATTAGCCGGAAAAACAGGCAGATTTCGATCTTTGAAAATTTTCAATATATGGTCTCGAACTCGTTCATCAATACGCATTGTTGAGCAAAATAAGTTTGCGAGTACCTCCTTGGTCACATCATCATGTGTCGGTCCAAGTCCTCCAGTTAGAATGAGGATGTTCCGGTGTTCCAACTCTTGCGTAATCGCCTCTTTCATGCTCTGAATATGATCCCCCACCACTCTCACAGACGCAATGTGAATTCCGGCCTGCGAAAGTGCAGCACCGATTCGAGATGCATTGGTGTTTACCGTATCCCCTATGAGAAGCTCGTCACCCACAGAAAGAACTGAGGCTGAAATCATGAAAACTTGCAATTGATTGTCATGGCAGAAAACAGGAATTTAAGCAGATGCATTATCTGCCTAATATACTCAGTTTTTTAAGGATCCTCCTGGTACCGATTTTCCTTTGGCTCTATTTTCAGCCGGACATGTTGATCCGATTTCTTGGAATCCTGGTATTTATCCTCGCAGCGCTTACCGATCTACTTGATGGATATATTGCCCGTAAAAAAGGATTTCAAACACCATTTGGCGCCTTTCTGGACCCGCTTGCTGATAAAATCCTCACGTTTTCAGGGTTTTTCTGTCTTCCGTTTATAGATCCTGAACTCTATCCATGGTGGGCTGTATGGACGATTGTAACACGTGACATCGTCATTACTCTCCTTCGAATTTATGCAAAAAAACAGAGGGTACCGATCTATACGCGAGCAAGTGCCAAATGGAAAACGTTCACTCAGATGACGTTTCTTTATGTCGCCCTCATTTTGGGAGCAACGATTGATTCCGTTCACCCGCTTTTGATGTTCTCTGGGGCCATTATGAGCTCATGGCTCATGTATTATGCCATGGTTACCGTCACCATCATCACGGTATACAGCGGGCTGGAATACCTCGTTGTAAATCGGGCGCTTTTCTACCGGAACCACACATGACTCCTACGAAAATAAACTTGAAAGTATGGATAGGAACGCTCGCAGGAATCGGCTTTTTCCCTAAAGCACCGGGAACAGTAGGAAGCTTTATTACCTTAATTTTATCTTATTCACTGTATTTGTGGATGCATCCCGAAATAGGTTCAGATCAAGATAGCACCTCATGGATAGGCCAACCGGAATTCTTTCAGGTTCTTTTTTTTACTTTTTTGACCCTTTTGAGTAGCCTGGGTGTTCTATGGTCCGCAGATGCCTGTGAACACAAATGGGGAAAAGATCCCTCCCCTGTAATTTTGGATGAAGCCGCGGGTCAACTACTTCTGTTGGTCGCAATTCCGTTGTCCGGTAAGCTTACTGAGGATTGGATTCTGCTACTTGGCGCATTTATTGGATTTAGATTTTTTGACATTGTTAAACCACTCGGAATTCGATCTTTACAACAACTTAATGGTGGATTTGGTATCTTAATCGACGATCTAGTCGCTGCCCTATATGCCATTTTCGTGATAGTTGGGCTGACATTTTTTATTTGATCCCATTTCAATGAGCCAAACAGAGACTTCTTATTATCATATTATCGATCAGGCTTTAGCCCGTGAACTGGCCAGAGACCTGCTGTCAATCAAAGCTGTAATTTTGCGCCCTCATCACCCCATGACATGGGCCTCAGGCTGGAATTCACCCATCTACTGCGACAATCGTCTCACACTGCGATATCCGGCAATCCGCGAAAAAATCAGAGCCGGATTCCACCATGTGATCGAAACACACTTTTCAACGACAGATGTAATAACCGGAACTGCAACAGCCGGAATTCCTCACGCAGCTTGGGTCGCACAATCGATGAATAAACCGATGGCGTATGTTCGATCACAGGCAAAAGCTCACGGACTGGGGAATCAGATTGAAGGAGGTATTGAAAAAGGGGAAAAAACGATCATTATCGAGGACCTGGTCTCCACAGGGGGTTCAGCCTTATCCGTAATTGAAGCTGTGGAATTTGTAGGGGTAGACGTACTGGGAATTGCCTCTATTTTTACATATGGTTTCAGTCAGGCGGATGACCTTTTTCGTTCTAAAGGCCTTCCTTTTTACACGCTTACGGATTATCAGACACTGATTGAGGTCGCAAGAGAAATGCGGTTTGTATCTAATGAAGAGCTCAACACTCTCAACGATTGGAGATCACATCCTGATCAGTGGCCCTAATCAACCTGAGCCATCTCCCCTCAAATTCCTACCGAGAAAGCACTTCTGTTTTGAGTAAAATTTCCTTCCATTCCTGAAGTGGGTCGGCATCGGACGTAATCGCACTGCCTGCCGGATAGATGAAAGTACCGTCTTCTTGGCAAAAAGCCGTTCGAATGACCACGCTGAAGTCAAAATCATGATCAGGTGAAAAGTAGCCGATGGCCCCACTATAGACCCCTCTTCGATACGACTCCAGACGCTCAATGTCTCGAAGCGCTGTGATTTTTGGGGCTCCTGTCATAGATCCCATGGGAAAACAAGATGCGATGACTTCTTCAGGAGATACCGAGGTCTTTAATTGACCGTTTACCGTAGAAATCATCTGATGAACCGTTGGATAGGAGTTAATCTCAAAAAGAGGATTAACCTTTACGGTTCCTGCACGGCAGACTCTGGAAAAGTCATTACGCACCAGGTCTACAATCATTAGATTTTCAGCGCGTTCCTTTTCGGATTCCTGAAGTCGTTTTTTATTTAGACTATCATTCTTCGGATCATGAGCTCTTGCAGCAGTTCCCTTCATAGGAGACGAATATAGTTGATCCCCCATTTTACATAAAAAACGCTCAGGTGAGGCAGAACAAATCTGAATTTTTCCGGTATTCACATACGCCGAAAAAGGCTGTGACCCTTCATAAGAAATCTTTCGGTATAACTGCATTGGATCTCCTTCAAATACCCCTGAAAAAAGAACGGAGAGATTGATTTCGTAATAGTCTCCATCGTGAATTTTTTTCTTGGCAGAGTCTACCATATTCACGTATTCCGCTTCCGTAATGGATGGATTACGTTCAAGGATTCGAGTGGATAGAGACCCCTTAGAGTTTATTTGGGGATTCTGTTCCGCTTCCTCTTCAATCTGGATCACTTTGCGAGGAGAACCAATCCAAAGTTCGGGTAGAGGAAGTGGGTCAGGGTTTTCAGAAACCAGATTCTCTCTGTAATTCTTCAACTCATAGGAAAGATAACCTGCATGATATCCAGGTGTTGATCTTCGAAAAAGTTCGAGGGCTTTCCAGGGATCTGAGCACCGTTCAATTTCATCTATGATTTCTTTATGTATCCAATGTGAAGAATCCGAGTACGAATCAGAATCTTCTTGGTAGATAGCGGATGTGGGACTCCCATCCTCTACATACACGCGTGCCACTCCATTATGAAACTCTAACCACGCAGAGAAACCCAAAAATAAGATTTTCGAGCATGGTGATTTACTTTCAGACTGATTATGCTCTTGTATTTGCCCGTGTTTTGGAATATTTCCCCACTCTTGCCCGTCAAGAAAGATGGCAGGGATTGATTTTTGATCCACTAAATGACGTGATAATAGATCAAGAGCTTCCTTTCTGGAAGAGATGGATCGAATGAGTTGTCTGCTCATAGAGTGCCTTAACTACTCATTATTCTTTACTAATGAAAGGTCGACATCTGTCCAAGCCTTGAATAACTCTTCAAGTCTTTTCGAAATATAGGGTGCTTCGGAAATTTGTCTTTCATCCACGTGTGTAACAATCATCGGACCTCGAACAGCATTTACTACCCAAAGTCCTTCTAAGCCCAAAATCGAATGAAAAGGCATGGGTATTCTTCGAAATGAAATACTCTGTAGGGTAAAATAATTCTGTAATTTTTTTAAAAATATTCCTTCAATTCCCATTTTGCTGTGATCTGGAAGAAGAAACTCACCGTTTTGAAAACCAATCACGTTTCCAATGGTTGTTTCGATGATAAACCCGTCAGAGGTACAAAGTAATGCGTCATCAGCTCCTGTTTTTTTTGCCTCCAAAAACCAGGTCGAATAGCGGTAACGTTGTGTTGTCTTCAATTCACCAGGATATGAATTAAATCCCGAAGGTGCGGGTACGGAAATTAATTTGGTTCGACTCCTATCCGATAGAACCTCACACTGTACTGAAATTCGAGGTTCAGCCTCACCTGTTGGCTCAAGAATGATTCTCACTTTCAACTTACTCGTTGATTGTGATTCTTGGATAAAGCCAAGCAGATATTTGCGTGCCTCATCCAGAGTCTGAAATGGATCAGGAAGGGTTATTGCCAACCGTTGAGCGCCTATTTGGAGTCTTCTGAGATGATCGCTCAACAAAGGAAAGTCCGCGTTAACGTACAAAACAGACTCCAATAATCCTGTAGATTCACCAAAATTTGATGAAAACCCGTCAGATTCTAAAGATGTAATAGGATTGTAATCCATCTCAATTCAGCCATTATGTAAGCATTATAAATACCCTTCTTTGGACTCCAAATCACCCTTTTTAAGCAGAAGGAATGGATAAGATATTGAGGGAACGGAAAACTTGCCTGAATAATCTCATTTATGGGATATTCATCTTAAAAACCATTCAAATGAATAGAAAACCTCACTCATTTTTGTTATTTTTGTCAGTTCGTTATGTCAGTTTGACATAGTTGTAAGAGCAGTATCCGTTTCAATCTTGACCTTAATTGAAAAAAATCACGAGTATAACTAAGCAGATGACCGAGCATAAAACACGCTTCTATATCGAAACCTACGGGTGCCAAATGAACTTTGCCGACTCCGAAATTGTGAATTCGATTCTGATCGAATCTGGGATGGAGGCTGTTCAAACCGCAGAACAGGCCGATGTGGTACTGCTTAATACCTGCGCCATTCGGGATAACGCTGAGAGCAAGGTGTGGAATCGCCTAAAAGAGCTTCGTGGTCTTAAAAAAACGAATAAAGCGATGACGGTAGGTGTGCTCGGTTGTATGGCGGAACGGATTAAAGAAAAAGTGATCGAACGAGAACACCTTGTGGATCTGGTTGTAGGCCCGGATGCCTATCGTGACCTGCCTAATCTTCTGGAACAGATTGAAGATGGTCGAAAAGCCGTAAATGTATTGCTCTCCCTGGAGGAAACCTACGCCGATATTACTCCAGTCAGAACCAGTGGAAACGGGGTTACAGCGTTTGTTTCTATTATGAGAGGCTGTGATAACATGTGTTCTTTTTGCGTAGTCCCCTTTACCAGAGGACGTGAAAGAAGCCGTCCGGTGGAAAGCATCCTCGGTGAATTAAAACAATTAAGCGATGAAGGGTATAAAGAAGTAACCCTGTTGGGACAAAATGTAAACTCGTACAAATTTGGCGAAACGGATTTTACCCGACTAATGGATTTTGCGAGTCAGGTGAATCCGGAAATGAGAATTCGCTTCACCTCGCCTCACCCCAAAGACTTTCCAACTCCCCTGCTCCATTTAATCGCAGAACGCCCTAATCTTTGCAATTTTATCCACATTCCGGCTCAAGCTGGAAGTACGACCATGTTAGAACGAATGCGTCGTCCGTACACTCGCGAACAATATTTGAATCTCATCAGTGAGATGAAATCGATCATCCCTGGCTTAGCATTATCAACTGATATTATCGCCGGATTCTGTGGGGAAACAGAGCAAGAGCATGAGGATACCATGAGCCTGATGCGCGAGGTCGAATTCGAATTGGCCTATATGTTTGCTTACTCAGAACGCGAACGTACTCTAGCTCATAGAAAAATGGAAGATGATGTACCAGAACAAGTTAAAAAGTCTCGTTTAACTCAAATTATTGATCAGCAAATGGCCATTCAACTCGAGAACAATCTCAAAGAAATCGGGGCGACTCACATCGTATTAAATGAGAGTGATAGCAAACGATCCACCGAGCAATTAAGCGGGAGAACCGATACGAATAAAATGGTTGTATTTGATAAGCAGGAGTACCGCCCAGGGGATTACGTGAGTGTAGAAATCACGGATGCGACTTCGGCCACACTTATCGGTAAACCGATCAAAAAAACTTCGCTTACTGAATTTTTTTCTCAGGAAATCAACATACAAAACCGCTGATATCATGGACAGAGAAGTCTTTCAGCAACAATTTGGGCTATTAGGTGAATCGGAAGCCATTCGACAGGTGGTCACAAAGGTTATGCAGGTGGCCAATACCGATATCACGGTATTATTGCAGGGTGAAAGTGGTGTCGGAAAGGATGTAACAGCCAGGGCGATACATTCCCTGAGTCCTCGCAAAAAAAAGGAATTGGTTATCGTAAATTGCGGTGCCATTCCCGAAGGAATTATCGAAAGCGAGCTATTTGGCCACGAAAAAGGAGCTTTTACTGGGGCTCATGAAGCACGCCAGGGATATTTTGAAAAGGCAGACGGTGGGACGATTTTTCTTGATGAAATTGGAGATACCCCAAAAAATGTACAGGTCAAACTTTTAAGAGTTCTTGAGAGTGGTGAGTTTTCCAGAGTTGGGTCCAGCTCCCTGAGTAAAACCGATGTCCGAGTCATTGCCGCCACAAATCGGGATATGTGGCAAATGGTAAAGGAGGGTACCTTTCGTGAGGATCTTTATTACAGACTAGATACTGTAAAAATTCAATTGCCACCTCTTCGGGAAAGGCAAAGGGATATCCTACCTCTTTTTCGAAAATTTGCCGGCGAATATGCTACTCGTTATGACTCTGTCTTTAAAGGATTAACCGAAGATGCAACCGAGTTATTGACTTCCTATCGCTGGCCAGGAAATATACGCGAACTTCGAAATGTGGCAGAGCAATTGGTGGTTTTGGAGAAAAGTCAGATAGTTGACAAAGAAAAACTCCAGAAATATCTCAAAGGCCGTCAACAAATGGGTTCTACAGATCATTTACCCATCCTCTCGGCGGAATTTGGATCTGGAAAAGAATCGTCGGAAACGGGCAGCATCGACTCACGTTTGATCTATCGGGCACTACTTGAAATGAAGTCAGAGCTTTCAGATTTAAAGCGTTTAATGGGGAATATGTTTTATTCTACAGTTCAACCTTCATCCGTAAGAGCGCTTCCACCCGGAATTCCCCAGGAAATTGACCCGAATGACATTACTTCTCATCTAAGCAATCGCGTTCACGGGAATTCGGATGATGGGGCAATTCTTCAAGGGAAAACTGGTTCAGGACACTTCACCGCATCTCCATCCCCTCTTTACACGGATGAACCCATTGAGGAACCTGATGAGGTTCAGGGATTCTTTGCCCAAGAAGATCTCCCTTCCATCGAAGAGGCAGAACGTTTTCTCATTGAACAGGCCCTGGAGAAATATGACGGAAACCGACGTAAAGCTTCAGAAGTTCTGGGGATCAGTGAGAGAACGTTATATCGAAAACTCGATCAGTTTGGGCTGATTTAACAGAAACAATTTCTATCTCTCACGTTTTGAACCGAAACTCACTCTCATTTTTACAGGTAATGACCGGGCTGGCCTTGGTCGTCTTCATGAGTGGATGTGTTCGCTACAGCTTCACAGGAACTAGCATTCCTGCGGACGTCAGTACTATTTATATTCCATTTTTTCCGGATCGATCCAGTAGTGGTCTTGGGGTTTTGAGCGATGAGCTTTATTCAAAGCTGGTTAATCGCTTTGTACGACAAAGTCGCCTTACACTAGCTGGCAGCGAACAAGATGCGGATGCCTGGATTCGTGGAGAAATCATCAGTTATCGAAACCAGGCTTTCACGGTAACCGGAGACGAACAAACCAGCCTAAATCAGGTACAAATCACAGTCAGAGCAAGTTTTCAATACGCCAGTGAGGAAAAGGTGGTTTGGAACTCCACTGTGAGTGGTACCGCAACCTATGATGTTCTCAATAATCCGGTTGATGGGGAGTTTGAGGCGATCGATGAAGCTCTGGAACAGATTGTCAACACTATGTTTACCAATTCCGTAAGTCAGTGGTAGAGGGCTTTTCATGATCTTACCCGAGTTTTTTCCGAGATTGCTTAAAACCTTTAGTGAAAACGTGTTGACCCGAGATCGCTCGTTTTTTTGCTCCAAAGACGGGCGTTTAGTACCCTCTTCGAATAACGATATTCGCGAAAATCGGGATCCAATCTATTATGTAGGAAAAGCCATTCTTTTTTTCGCGGAAGGAGATGTCCATCATGCTGTTAAAGAGGCTGTTAACGCGAGACTATTTGCTCCTGGAAGTTCTGTTTTGACTATTTTACCTCTCTATTTTCAACATTCCGATTTATTTCATAACCCTTCTCTTTATTCGTTGTTGATTAATTCTACTCTACAAACTGAAGATCCTCTGGATCGAATTATCTCCGAATTGTCCCAAGCTGAAAGCAAAGGAAGACTCAAGATTGAGTTTCTCAAACCAGATTCAGAAAATAAAGAGTTACTTACCGAACATCTTGAGACTCCATTACAGTCTGAAGATGATTATCGTTTTATCACACCCACTTACATTTCGATCTTTGAAGAACAGGGAAAATGGGCGGAGGCTCTGTTTTTGATTGAAAAGTATTCAGAACAATTTCCGGAACTGAGCCATAAATTCAGCGAGATCAAGACACGTCTTGAGAAAAAACTCAATAGCTGATATCACGAAATCGATTCTGGGTCACCTCAAAGGGCTCTAACAAACGGATTACTGACTTTTTCTACTCCGATAGTTGTCTCAGGGCCATGACCCGGAAGAACTCGGGTATTGTCCGGTAGTTTGTAAAGTACGTATCGGATTGAATGAACTAACTCATCCGCATTGGCTTTTAAAATGTCCGTACGACCAACGCTCTGGCTGAATAAGACATCCCCTGAAAAGACCAACGAATCCGTAGGAAAATAAAAGGAGCAATGGTCTGGAGAATGTCCTGGTGTATATAATATCTGAAACTCAAATGGCTTTAGTTGATGCAGATTTTCAGGTGTGAGCTCTAGAGGATTGAGCTGATTTTCAATCCCTGATGCCCCCAATGAAATGCCAAAAAGCTGGGATTGCAGAGTGAGGGACGCCCAAATGGAACGATCCTGAGTACTCAAATACACCGGTAAATCCGGCCAGATTTTTAAAATAGAGGACAATCCGGCTACGTGATCAACATGTGCGTGCGTTATAATAACCGCTTTTAACGTTGATTTTGACGATGCAAGACAATCTAAAAAGGATTGAAGCTCAAAAGGGGATGTAAAACCAGGATCGATGAGCAGGGCATCCTGGTTTTGAATATAGAGATAGGTATTCTCCGCAAATGGTCCGACTGTAAATGTATAAACCACCGGAGATCAGCAAGAATTAGTTCTTACTGTATCGCTTATTGAAACGATCAACACGGTCCGCTTTTTTCTGTAAGTTCAGATTTTTGGTATAAAACGGATGGTTTTTGGAATCAATCTCACTTTTGTAAATGCCATCTTTGAGATTCATTGTGCTACGAGTGGTAAACTCGCTTCCATCACTCATGATAACTTTTACTTCGTTGTACTCGGGATGAATATCTTTTTTCATAAAAAACACACATTCAGTTGATTTGAGCCGGATTTAACCAGCACTAATCGTATGGGTTTAAAATTAATTATAGCTTTACAAGATAATAAGTTTGTCCCTGAATCTCAATTATACTCCTCATCTTCCTCAATAGATCCAATTTTTCCTAAGACAGAACCAACCATATCGGAATATGAAATCGTATCATCGAGATCTTCCTTACCCAAAATCGAATACTGATGAAGGGCATCCAGCACCAAACCCATCCAGGCATAACGTTCAAGTCTCTGATTCTTGATCACTTCTGCACGAGTAGACAAAGGCTCTACCAATTCTGATAGACCTTTAACATTTTCCAGTCGTGACTGGTACTCTTTTTCAGACATTGTATCTGAGACTTCTACCATCCCGCCGGAGGCAAACCATTCTTTGATCTCTGAATAGAGATCTTTGACTGAAGAAGTTTCCCCACCTTTTGGACGACGGGATTTTGTATTGGGTGCCGGAAAATGCTCTTTAAAGACTCGTATAACTGCTCGTCCGATTAAATGTTTGGCTACCTGCACAGCTCCCTCTTGCTCACCCTCATATACGAGCTCTAGTTTTCCAGTCAGAGCCGGAACAATTTGGTAGAGATCTGAAATCCGAAGTACGATATCTGTTTCCTTATTACGATACGCGCGCTGTTCGGCGGATGAAATCATCTGTTCCATGGCAGTAATGGTCATACGAGCCGAAACTCCGCTCTTCTGGTCCACATATTCACACTCTCTTGCCTCAAACGCCACCCATTCGATCAGATCTCTAAAAAAGTCGGGGATTTGTATGCGTAGGTCTTGATTGCGCTCCATCCATGCTTCTTGATCCGTGATTTTTCGAGCAACATCCAGTTCCTTTGGATAGTGTGTGATAATTTGGGCATCAATTCGATCTTTCAACGGGGTAATAATGTTACCTCGGTTCGTATAGTCTTCCGGATTTGCCGAAAACGCAATCACCAGATCTAACGGCAGACGAAGGTTAAATCCACGAATTTGGATATCTCCTTCTTGTAAAATATTAAACAACGCTACTTGAATTCTGGCTTGTAAATCTGGCAATTCATTAATCACAAAAATGCATCTGTTTGCACGTGGAATCATCCCAAAATGAATCACTCTGTCATCTGCATAG
>JAURMN010000084.1 GCA_030830725.1 Balneolales bacterium
CATGCAGGATGCTTCTCAGCCAGTTTGGTTGGCAGGGTATCAAACCGTGAGCAATTCGCATCCCGATTATGCGGCGCTTTCGTTACTTGGGGATATCATCTCGAGTGGCCGGACCTCTCGTTTTTACAAAGCGTTGGTGGAAGATTCTCAAAAAGCACTAGCCGTTCAAGCATTAAATGGGTTTCCAGGCACGCGTTTTCCTTCGTTATTCATCACGTTTGCGATTCCGAATCAGGGTGTGGATGTAATGGAAATTGAGACGATGATTGAGGAGGAAATTGTCAAAGTACAACAGGGAGATATCACCCAGGATGAACTCAATCGTGCCATCACCAATCGTCGTGCCGACATCGTGCGCAGTTTGAATTCAAACAGTGGATTAGCCTTGAACGCCGCTACGTTCCACATGCAGCAGGGAGACTGGAGAGCGCTCTTTACACAATTGGATGAGTTCTCCGAAGTCACACTGGCGGATTTACGACGAGTTGCCAATCAGTATCTGGTTAAAACGAATCGTACCGTTGGTATCATCGAAAATAGCGCAACTGCATCTAATTGATAAATTAAACGAATATGAAATCACTAAAATCTATTCTGATTCTGCCTCTGCTGTTGCTCTTTGTGACAGAAGGCCTTTCTGCTCAATCGCAAAAACTCCCACGCTGGGATGAGATTGAGTATCCGCCACTAAAAAATTTCACGAAACCGGAACTCGACATTTTTACACTTGATAACGGGATCGAATTCTATCTAATTGAAGATAATGAGCTTCCACTCGTGAATGTTCGGGTAACCGTTCGTACAGGTGGAATTCTAGATCCTGCCGATAAAACAGGTCTTACCAATATTTTGGGAGATGTGCTTCGTTCTGGGGGTTCTGAAAACTATCCCGCAGATGAACTCAATACCTTGCTTGAAAATAAAGCGGCAAGCATGGAGACCTTTGGAGGATTTACTTCGATTGGAGCTTCCATGAATGTACTCAAGGAGGATATAGACGAGCTTCTTCCAGTCTTTGTGGATCTGTTGCAAAATCCATTGATCCCTGAAGACAAAATTAGTTTGGCGAAAACTCAGTATAAGAGCTCAGTTTCCCGTCGAAATGATGATCAAGGTGGTATTGCGAATCGCGAATTTGGACGATTAATCTATGGTGCCGATTCCCCTTATGGTCGAATGATGGAATATGAAACCATCGATGCGGTTACCCGCGCGGATCTAGAAGAACGTCACTCAGAGGCATTTGTTGGCTCGAATATGCTGATTGGGATCGTCGGAGATTTCAATACAGAGGAAATGAAGCAAAAACTTCAAGCTGCATTTGGTTCGATTCCAACGGGATCTCCAACCAATTTATTTCCACCAGAAATTAACTATGAGTACACCTCCACCATTAATTTCATTGACAAACCAGATGTGAATCAGAGTTACGTACTTCTCGGTCACATCGGGGGACTTCGTGAGAATCCTGACTATGCGGCTCTTCAGGTAATGAATGAGGTATTGAGTGGTGGCTTTTCGGGACGCCTATTCCAGGTTGTACGTACCGATTTAGGCTTAGCCTATGCCGTCTTTGGGGCTTTCGGAAGCGGAACACTTTATGAAGGACAATTCTATGCCGGCGTGATGACCCAAAGCGCCTCCACAGCGCAGGCAATTGACGCGATCATCGAGCAAATTCGTCGTATTCAGAACGAACCGATTACGGAAGAGGAAATCGGTCTCACCAAAGATCAGTTCTTGAATTCGTTGGTGTTTAGATATGACAGTAAAGCCAAGGTGTTAAATGAGCGACTCAGTAATGAGTATGTAGGCCTGCCTGCTGATGCTTTCGATAAGTTAATCGACGAAATCAAAGCGGTGTCGATCGAAGATGTGCAACGCGTGGCTCGCCACTATCTCCGTCCGGATGCGCTCCAGATCTTGGTAGTGGGTAATGGTGCCGAAATCGGGGATCAGCTCGAGAAATATGGTCAGGTCAATAATGTCGATATTGAGATTCCAACTCCGTCCTCTTCCTCATCGTCAGAATCTGGAGATGCTATTCGTGGCGCCGAATGGAAAGATAGAATGTCGGGTGCTATGCTGCCGCAGGGTCGTCCAGAAGGGATCATTGTAATGGATGCGGTGAACAATGTGCAAACACCAAACGGTCCGATGGCGCTAGTAAGCGAGCAAGAGTTAGATTTTACTGGCCAAAAATTGATCTCTACGATCTCCACTCCAATGGGAGATATTGTGGTAGAAGTAGGAGTGAGCTCAGGTTCACAGAGCATGGGTGGACAATCCATGAATTTACCCCCTACTCAAGTGAAAGCAGCATGGGAAGAGCTCTACAGATCTCCACTTTGGGTGGCGTTGAATCCCGATCAGTATATTGCAGAGTTTCTTGGAGTTGTAGAAGAGGAGGGGGCTCAATATGTGCAGGTTAAATTCCAAGGTGAGGCGGATAATATTTCGCTGACGGTTCTACTTGATCTTGAGACTGCACTGCCATTCAAGAGTAGTTCAACCTATTTTGTTGCTCAAATTGGGGATAATGTTTCCACAGAGACTCGATTTAATGATTGGAAGCTATCCGACGGCGTAATGATGGCCTACGAGCGTATCACGTTTGTGAATGGAACAGAACAGTCTACGATGAAGGTGAATTCCCACTCGTTGAGATAAGTGTGAGAAGGGGCTCAAAGTCAGTACATTAGGGTCTACATTGGCTTCTGACCCACTTTCTTTGATCATTCAATGCCTTAGACCAACACGCCGTGACCTGGTCAGGTCTATGAGAACCCCCTCAGAACCCGGACGCGGACTTGGATAATCGGGCATGATTAAGTGCCCGGTCAATTACCTTTTGTGCATCCGCGTATTCCGGAAGGTGTACCGATGTTGGATCCATGAGCCACTCCTGTATAGTCTTTCTCGAACTATCCGTCCAATCGTGAATGACTGGTATTCCCAATTCCTTTAAAGCGGCTGCATTACACAGTTGCTCGTATTGATTTTGGATAGGCTTAATGAGGAGTTTTTTGTTCATAAACATCGCTTCAGCACAAGTTTCAAACCCGCCACTGGTCATTACGCCCAAGGATCCTTCCAGACTTTTGAGAAAGTCTTCATTACTGATAGGCCTTACGGTAATATTATTCTTTTCCGTTTTTGACTCTGCATATGTGGAAAAAATCTCCCACTTTACCTTTCCAAAGGTCTTTAACTGTTCACTCATAACCTCATGGTGATAAGCCGGCAAATAGACGGTTATATGCTCTCCCTGAACAGGATTTAAATCACGAATTTGCTTGCGAATAATGGGAGGCTCAATAAAGCTGTCATAGCGCTTGAAATGAAACCCAACCGCATAGGTTGAAGGGGCAAAATGGGTCATAATCTGTTCTGCAAAGAGAGAGCGCTCCTTGGGTCGAGGGGAATTCGCAGACAAAAATGCTGCCTGATGACTAAGGGCCACTACAGAGCGATTTTGCAGTGTCGCGGCCCAAGCTGTAACCGGTTCAAAATCGGAAATAATCAGATCATAAGAGTCCAATTTCAGGCTTTGTAGATCACGAAGAAACTCAATCGGCCTGAGAGAGGTTGCGGTTTTAAGCATGTCTACATTTCCATCCGAATCATACTCGAAACTCAACCCACGTTTACGAATAATCTCAAATCCATCTAAGTGGAGTTTGCAATTATATCCGCTGATCAAAATATCAATGTCAGCGACCTGTTTTAAAACAGGGAGCAACTCACGAGCACGGCTGATGTGACCGTGTCCGGTGCCTTGGATACCGTAGAGTATTTTCATCACATTAGAGAATTAGGCTCAAGTTGAATCGAATGAAAATTGCGTTAAACACCGACTTACATGGCCTCGATTTTTTGTCCATTTTCCGGATGTTTAGCCGGAATTATTCCAGAAGTTTCAGATCGAGTAAACGCTTCATTTTTATAGGCAAACATCGACCATTCCTCGCCGTCAAATTCTAAAGCGGTAAGATTTTCTACCCAATCCCCCGAATTCATATAGATCACAGAACCCTGCTCATTTTCATATCCACGGATTTTGGGTTGGTGTATATGCCCACAGATCACATAATCGTAACCTTGTTCAATGGCAAGCTCGATGGCAGTCATTTCAAAGTCATCAATAAATTTAACGGCCTTTTTCACACTGTCCTTAATGCGCTTAGATAAGGAGATCTTCCCTTTACCCATCTTTTCTAAAATATGATTTACAAATCTGTTCAGGTGAATCAATAGGTCATATCCTCGTCCACCGATTTTTGCAATCCATTTACTATGCTTCATGGTGATATCAAAGACATCACCATGAAAAACCCAGACTTTCTCACCATTGAGTTCCAGTACCATGCTGTCTTTCATGAAGAACGGACCCAACTGCAAATTCGAAACCTTTCGCATGACTTCGTCATGATTCCCGGTTAGATAGTGAACATCTGTTCCATTGCTCATCATGGTAAGCAGCGTCCTAATCACCAGCATGTGTGACTCAGGCCAGTAGCGTTTTCGAAAATTCCAGATATCGACGATGTCCCCGTTTAAAATTAGCTGTTTGGGCTCAATGGAATTTAGGTATTGGACGAGTTCTAGGGCATGACACCCGACCGTTCCTAGATGCACATCAGAAATGACGGTTATTTCAACTGGACGTTTAGCCATAAATTGGAGCGTTTATGAGAAAGTTACCATCCATGTGTTAAGCGAGCGTTGACGAATTGTTATCCTATTGTTGATGAATGATTACCGGAATGTTACTTTCTGCTTTTAAAAACGAAAAAAAGGGCAATGAAGTACCCGATTTCGGGTATTGAACTTTTAACTAAAGGACTTGAAATGGCAAAACATGTTACCGTCACGTTAAAAAATGAAAACTACGAAACTGCCCTCACCAATGGTCGTCATTATCTTACGGGGGATGAGCCAGTAGATTTGGGAGGAGGGGATAGAGGACCGGCACCGTACGAACTTTTACTTATGTCATTAGGATCTTGCAGTGTGGTGACAATGAAGATGTATGCTCAGAGAAAAGGGTATGAAATCGAGCATCTTGAAATGAAGTTGACCCATCACAAAGAAACCCGAGATTCCGATTCCGGAACCAGTGTGAAGGTGGATGTTATCCATAAAAAAGTTCAGTTAAAGGGGAATTTTACCCAAGAGCAGCGAGAACGAATATTGCAAATCTCGTCGATGTGTCCAGTGCACCGAATATTGGAATCCGCAATAGAAATCAAGACGGAGTTTGCATAACCGAGGTGCTTAATTGCTGATAGAGCTCTTCCGCAGACGTGACAGGCAGTTCACAGTGATGGTGAACACAAAGGTAGGCTTTAGCTGTTGCATCGATCTGCATTTGACGGATGAAGGGGCTCAACTGACGAAGTTGTGTTTCTGTGGACGGGGTTAAGACATGCACAGTCTGTTCCGTATAGGCAAAGCTTCTGCAAACTTCTCTCATCTGAAACAATACAGGATCATCCTCCTGTCCGCTTAAGACGATATCGATTTCAACTCCCTGATGTAGAGTATGAGTCCGAGCCAGAAAAGGAGCTACCCCTGGACTTTTCTCTGCGTATACAGCAGCCAGACGAAGCGTTTGATCCCAACTCTCACGGTAACGCAGTTCACCCGTTAAGCGAAATAAACGATAACAAATCCATCCGTAGATCGAGTTTAATGACGGAATAGCTGAATCGATACTCTCTTTTTGTCTTCCAAGAGGGGTTTCCTGGTCTTCGCTTGTCATGAATAATCCTCCAATATTCTTATCCAAAAATTTCGCTTCGGCCAGATCAAGGTAGTAAACAGCACGCTGCAGATACACTGGATCTTGCCCCGCCTCATACAAACCCAGTGCAGCTAAAGACAAGGCTACCACATCGCACGCAAATCCCTCAATAGCCCTTTCCTGCTCTCGATATCGATGGTAAACCAATCCATCAGGCCCCGTCATAACAAACTCCAATGAGTTCCATGTTCGTTCAGCACTTTTTAGGAGTTTCTCCTCATCCAGATAAAGCGAAGCCATGGCCAGTGCATAAATCATGTACCCATTCCAATCCGTTAAGATTTTATCATCGGTTAATGGCCGGGTTCTTTGAGATCGGATCGTGAGCATTTTTTCTCGAAGTTCTTCCAACAGGATCTGAAAATCCTCTTTATTCATTCCCAATTTTTCAGAAAAGCTGTTAATTCCGTCTGAGAGGTAAAGCACATTGGTGCCATTTGGATAGCCTGTCTGCTCTTCTAAATAATTCCCTTCAGGGCGGATATCAAAAATTTCTTCTATAAGAGCAGACTCCGTGACGCTGAAATGAGATCGTATTTCGGATTGCGCCCACGTGTAGAATTTTCCTTCCTCTCCCTCACTGTCGGCGTCTATTGCGGAATAAAATAGCCCCTCAGCAGAGGTTAATTCTCTGGCAACATACGCTGCGATTTCCAACGCTGTATGCTTGGTTAGGCGACGCTGCAGATGAGCGAATGCTTTAGAATATGCCAAAAGCAAAAAAGCCTGATCATAAAGCATTTTTTCAAAATGAGGCACTTTCCAGGCTCGGTCTGTCGAATAGCGATGAAATCCATATCCGATTTGATCGTACATACCCCCATAACGCATCCATTTCAAGGTCGTCCGAGCCATTTTGAAGCTGGCTTGATCTTTTTTTTGTTCCCCATAATCCAGCAAAAATAACAGGTTTTGGGGCGTCGGGAATTTTGGAGCTGATCCAAACCCTCCATAGACGGTGTCATAAGTATCGATCAAATGCTGAGCACATGCAGAATCAAAGTAACGCAACGGAACCTCAGCCGGCATTGGATTATGGATTCGTATCGCATTCTCTTTGATTTTGGAGGTAATTTCAAGGATTCTCTCGGGATTCTGTTGAAACGTCTCTTGCAAGATCGGTAATAAATCCAGCAATCCGGGGCGGTTTTGACCACGAGTATATTTAGCAATATAGGTTGCGGCAAAAAAAGGCTCTTTGTCAGGGGTAAGGGCCAGAGTCAGGGGCCAACCCCCGTGACCGTTCAGCATTTGGCATACGGTCATCATGGCACTGTCGATATCAGGTCGCTCTTCGCGATCTACTTTTATACTTACAAAGTATTCATTGAGTAATGCAGCGATTTCCAAATCTTCAAAACTCTCTTTTTCCATCACATGGCACCAGTGACAGGTAGCATATCCAATCGACACAAACAGGGGCTTGTTCTCTTTTTTAGCTCTAGAAAAGGCCTCCTCGCCCCAGGGCATCCAATGTACTGGATTACTGGCGTGTTGTAGTAAATAAGGACTTTTTTCGCTCCAAAGAAGGTTTTTCAAGAGAACCTCACATGGCTTATAATCGGGAGTCATTCATTGGATTAACCCTACCTTAAATCGATCGGTATCGTTTTGAATAATCAACCAAGTATCGCGAGTATTCACTGTCCATCAGCTCGGAAGAGATCAAAAAATCGGCGGACGATCGATTACACGCCAAGGGAATATTATACACCACCGAAATTCGTAGCAGGGCTTTTACGTCGACATCATGAGGTTGTGCCTGAAGTGGATCCCAGAAAAAAATCATCATGTCTATTTCATTCTGAGCAATGGCTGCGCCAATCTGTTGATCCCCTCCCAAAGGGCCACTCAAAAACGTGTGAACGGGTAGCCTCAGCTCTTTGGCCAGCATGCTTCCCGTGGTCCCTGTGCCTAATAATTCGTGTTTTTCCAAAGTTTCAAGATTAAATTTTGCCCAATCCACCAAATCACGTTTCCGATGGTCGTGAGCGATAAGCGCAATGCGCTTACGCTTTTTCATAGTAAGCGTCGAACTCGCGATGGACGGATGAAGATGATCCAAATCCACGGGATTCGCATGGCCTTGTGAATGTTCATGAGAACCTTGTGATTTATTCATGATAAAGAGGGTCTTTAATTGCAGCAGGATTATGGGTGTCGTATCTTATCAAAATGTAAAATAATTGAGATTGCCATTGATGCAACTCAGTATGTGAACCTTCATCTTAAGATTACAGAATAATAGTATGGCAATTGAACGTACACTTACAATACTAAAACCTGATTGTGTCCGCAAAGGATTAATTGGCGACGTCACCAAGCGCATTCAGGATGCAGGGTTTAAAATTTTAGCAATGAAGCTTACCCGTCTGACTCCGCAGACAGCAGGTGGGTTTTATGCAGTTCACCGGGAGAGACCATTTTTTGGTGAACTCGTTGAATTCATGTCCAGTGGCGCTTGCGTACCCATGATCTTGGAAAAAGAGAATGCAGTAGCTGATTTTCGTGCATTGATCGGAGCGACCAATCCTGCTCAAGCTGCTCCTGGAACCATTCGTGCCGATTTCGCGGACTCAGTCGGTGAAAATATAATTCACGGGTCGGATTCTGTTGAAAATGGCCATATTGAGGCGGCTTATTTCTTCGCTGAATCCGATGTGGTTGCCAATCAGGCCTAATCCGATCTCATGATGAGATTCTCTGCCAGCGGGTTTGGACTCCTATTTTTACTGCTGATTACGAGTATTTCTACATGTTCAAAGGAACTTCCGCATCCTGTTCGGTCGGGCGCAGAAGTCCTTATTGACCAGCATCTTCCTGGACTTGCCGGGAAAAGAGTCGGAATTCTGCTAAATCAATCCTCCACGGTCCGGCCCGAAGCAAACTCGCCGTTAACGTTAGATACCCTTCTGACCTTGGGAGTTGATATTCGAGCATTGTTTGCTCCTGAACATGGTGTTCGTGGGGATATTGAAGCAGGCGGAAGCGTGAAGGATGGGGTTGACTCCAAAACGGGTATCCCCATTTACTCTTTGTATGGATCTTCTAAACAACCTCCAAACGAGGTATTAGAAGGACTCGATATCATCCTATTTGACATTCAGGATGTGGGCGCACGTTTTTATACCTATATGTCCACCATGGGGTTGCTTCTGGATGTGGCACTGCCTGCCGGTGTGGAGGTATGGATTTTGGACCGACCTAATCCTGCCGGGGGGGAGTATATCAGCGGATGGATGCTCAATCCCGAATTCACCTCTTTTGTGGGGCTGTATCCGGTTCCGATGGTACACGGAATGACACTTGGTGAGCTGGCCTTGATGATGGTGGGAGAGGGCTGGGTAGGCCGATCAAAAGTGATATCGAATGCAGAAAATTCTTCGAACTCTGAGTCTACTGTATCAAATACTTTATTGAAAGTGATCCCAATGGAAGAGTGGAATCGAACCATGTTATGGCCTGACACCGGACGGGAATGGGTTCCACCTTCGCCAAACCTTCCAACATTTGAGCATGCCTATGTATATCTAGGGACATGCCTTGTTGAAGGTACAACACTCTCAGAAGGTCGAGGAACGGAAGATCCGTTTTTACTTATCGGATCGTCCACTTTTAACCCGAGCCAAGACACATTTGACTCTATATCCCAATCTGAGGTAACACTACCCACTCTTCCAGGTGCTCAACTCACACTTACGGAGTTTATACCCAAGCGTATTCCCGGTAAAGCAGAATCTCCAAAATATCAAGATCAGATCGTTCATGGAATTCGAATTACTCTTACGGACGCGTCTCTTTATCAACCGGTTGAATCGGGGTTAGAACTCCTTCGTTGGCTTCTCAGCAACGATCCAGAGGCCAAAACGACTCGTTTTTTAACTCTTCTGGCAGGAGATGACACGATTGGAGAAATTCTTTCAGAAGGCCAGTATGAAGGTGATATATCCCAAGGAAGACGTCCGTTACCCGACTTTTCACACGAGGACTTCAGAGCTCTTCGCGAACCTTACTTACTGTACTGAGTATAGGTAAGATAATAGAATTGGTTTCCCGAGTAGGGTTTACATTCTCTGCCGCTTCCACTCGTAGCACAGCAGCGCCGCGCTGACCGATGCATTCAGCGATTCCACTTGGTTTTCCATGGGGATTGACACCAGGAAATCGCATAATTCCCCTGTTTTTTTGCGAATTCCACGTCCTTCATTCCCCACTACAAAGGCAACCGGATGGGTGCCGACTTCTACGTCCCAAACCGATTGCGTGGATTTGGAATCCAGTCCCACAACCCAAAATCCCAGTTCTTGTAATTGACTAGCCACTTCCACGGCCGATTCGCCTCTTACCACTGGGATCATTCCCGCAGTGCCTGCAGAGGCTTTCACTACGGTTCCGCTAACTGGCGCTTGGTGATGCATACCAACAAAAATCCCGGACATCCCTGCGGCGGTTGCGCTTCGAATGATCGCTCCAAAATTATGTGGATCTTCAATTTCATCCAGTATTAATACAGCTTCGTGCTCCAAGCTACTTACTGCCAAATCCGAGTTTGGCTTTCGACTACTTTGTTTTCTTCCCACTTCGCTTTTTTTCTTCTCGCGCCACGCGAACCATTCGTCAAAGTCCAGATAGCGAAACGGGTTAATTGTCGCGACTACCCCCTGATGATTTCCCTTTCCTGCCAGTGACCATAAGCGCTCTTCGGGAATCCATTGAATCGGAATATGATGCTCTTCCGCCTTCTTGCGAATATCGAAAATGACATCTCCCTGTATCCCTTTTTTCAGGAAAATTTTTTCTACTTCGCGAGGGGCGCGCTCCAGTTTCTCTAGTACGGGATGTCGACCAAAGAGGATCAGATTATTTTCGGATGAATATTTTTTTTCAGACAAGAGAAGTGGATATTACAAGATTAAGAGGAATTGTGAACAAATGTTCGAGAGGTTAACTCTTTTTCGACAGGGTTCACTAATTTCAATAAATTACAAATATCCTCGTTCAAAGAGACAGTGAAAGAATCGAGGGTTTTGAGAAAACCAAAACGTGTCAGGCTTTATAGAGCGGTTTCTAATGTCCAGATCTAAAACCGAGTTTAATTCCAGAGCGGCCCAACGTCGCGTCCGTGATCTCTCGCAGCATAAAGAGTGGAAAAGGGCTCTTCGCTTACAGACTGAGGGTACGCCTTTTGATCACTTTTTGCATTCGCGATTCCTGCGAATATTTCCAGGAGTTTTATTGATCGCAAATGGAGTGGCCATCATTACGGGTGCGATTCTCGGCTGGATTCAACCCCTTTGGTTCTCCTCGATCGTATTGGTTCTCTCCAATTTCACAATCGGCCTGGCCGCTGTCTATCTTTTTCAAGTTGGAAGTCGATGGAAACAAAGCAGCCGTGACAAGCTTCGTGAAGAGGCGATTAAGCGGGTGATTGAATCCAAAAATTAACACTCCTTTCCTTCGAACCGAAACGTTATCCAGGCAATCTCTTCAAGTATGATTGATCATAAAGAGCGTATTGAGCGTATCGAAAGAGCTCAATTCAGAGGCCGTTCACTTTCTGAACTAGAGCCTTCACAACGGATGTCTCTTGTTGTAAAACGAAGACGGAACCGTATTCTCATGATGATTCTTAATATTCTGCTAATGCTCTTCTTCGGATATTCCGTGTATGCAGGTATGTCACAGCTCAGTGAGACATGGCTAACCACATTGACTGTGGTCTTTAGTGTCAATATTGGGCTTTATCTGTACCAATTACACCAATTAACCGAACTCCGAAGATTTTATGCTCAGGAGCAGGAATAATTACGTTTCTCCATTTAGAATTCTCATCCTTTTTGTCACACTTTTGATGACAGTGTCCGCATGCAATCGCTCGCCTTTACCCACTCTTTATCAAGAGCAGCGTGACGGATTTGTGGTAATTGCCCATCGAGGAGCTAGCGGGTATGCACCCGAGAACACCCTACCAGCTTTCCAAAAAGCCCTTGAACTGAATGCTGAGATGATTGAATTAGATGTAATGCTCAGCCAAGACGGAGTGCCGGTTCTTTTTCATGACAGGGAGCTCGATCGAAAGACGAACGGATCCGGAATGGTGCAGGACTATACCGTTGAAGCGCTTCAGCAATTGGATGCTGGAACTTGGTTTTCAGAGGAGTTTTCAGGAGAGAAAATTCCATCCCTGGAGGAGGTGTTGGAATGGGCATCCGGAAAAATATCTTTAAATATTGAAATCAAGACTGAGGCGTGGAGAGAGGATCTGGAGGAGAGTATTGAGCCACGTGTGATTCGATTGGTCAGAGATAGTGAAATGAGTGAGCATATCATTATTTCTTCTTTCGATTATCGGATTTTGCGAAGGCTCAAAGAATTGGCACCTGATTTACGTACAGCCGTCCTCTATGAGCAAAGCCAAATTGGAGATAAAGATCCCCTCACGATTGTCAAGGAGCTCAATGCACAGGCATTCAACTGTTCGGCTACACAACTTACTCCGGAATGGATGGATCAACTCCAACGTGCCCAAATTCCTGTATTGGTTTACACTGTAAATGACCCCGAAGTCATGAAGACCCTCATTCAGGCAGGCGTAAGCGGGATCTTTTCAGATTATCCAGATCGATTGAATCTAGCGGTGCACAACTCCCGCTAAAAAATTCTGGCCCGCGCAAGGAGCCCTTTCAGAACTCACGTTAAAATTTTCCGAAAGAAAATCCATATTTATCGCAGGTAGCGTTTGAATCCGAGAGCGGAACCTCCTATTTTTATCATCCATCAACTAAGCCTGCGACCTTCATGTCCGCCAAATATATTTTCGTGACCGGTGGAGTGGCCTCTTCACTGGGAAAAGGAATTCTCAGTGCTTCTCTCGGCCGTCTCCTCTCATCCAGAGGAATCCGTGTCACCATCCAAAAATTGGATCCGTATATCAACGTTGATCCAGGAACGATGAATCCTTACGAGCACGGGGAAGTGTATGTAACGGATGACGGTGCAGAAACGGATTTGGATCTTGGCCATTACGAGCGTTTTCTGGATATCCGTACCAGTCAAAAAAATAATGTAACGACAGGCCGGATCTATTACGATGTGATCACCAAAGAGAGGAAAGGGGCCTATCTTGGCAAAACCGTTCAGGTGATTCCACACATTACCGATGAGATCAAATCGCATGTGCTGGCTCTGGGGAATTCTGGAGATTATGATGTGGTGATTGTCGAAATTGGTGGGACGGTGGGTGACATTGAGAGCTTACCTTATATCGAGGCGATGCGTCAGATGCGTTATGATGTAGGACGCCAAAACACCCTTTCGATTCATCTTACACTAGTACCCTATCTGGCCGCTGCAGGTGAGCTCAAAACCAAGCCCACACAGCATTCGGTGAAGGTCTTGCTGGAAAGTGGACTCTCGCCAGATATGATCGTTTGCCGATCCGAACATCCGTTGGATGAAGGTATTCGCTCTAAAATTGCTCGATTTTGTAATGTCGAGTTGCCTGACGTGATCGCCTCTCTTGATGCACGCAGCATATATGAAGTTCCCTTATTAATGCAAGAAGAAGGGCTAGATCGCCGGGTAATCGAAAAACTTCAGCTCTCTACCTCTACAACATCCCCAGATCTGACCCAGTGGTCAACCTTTGTCGATCAGGTTTTGCATCCGCATAAAAAAGTTCGGATCAGTCTTGTGGGTAAATATGTAGAGCACCAGGATGCCTATAAATCGATTACAGAAGCCTTTATTCATGCAGGCGCCGTAAATGATTGCAAGGTTAAGGTAAACTGGGTGCAATCCGAGGATCTGACCGCTGAAAATGTGGAATCCTATCTGGCAAAATCGGATGGAATTTTAGTAGCTCCAGGATTTGGAGGCCGGGGGATAGAGGGTAAGCTGGAGGCTGTTCGATTTGCACGTGAAAAGAAAATTCCATTTTTCGGTATTTGTCTTGGAATGCAATGTGCCGTAATTGAATATGCCCGCAATGTATGTGGTTGGATAGACGCCAATAGTACCGAATTTAATGAAAGATCGTCCAAGCCAGTGATCGATCTGATGGATGAACAACGCAAGATTGAAGATAAAGGTGGAACGATGCGACTGGGGGCTTACGACTGTTCCTTAAAAGAGAGCTCTAATTCCCGCCGTGCGTATGGGCAGGAGCAGATTTCGGAACGACACCGTCATCGCTATGAGCTTAATAACCACCTTCGTGCAGATCTTGAATCAGCAGGATTAAAGGTTACCGGACTCAATCCCACCCGAAATTTGGTGGAAATTGTTGAAATTGAAGATCATCCCTGGTTCACGGGTGTTCAGTTTCACCCTGAACTCAAGAGCACGGTTACCCATCCACATCCTCTTTTTGTAGCGTTTATCGCAGCGGCTTTATCCAACTCAGAATCTTGACACTTCAGCCCAAGAATCCCGGCGAATCTTTAGCAGGGAAGATTCGGAATCGTGTGTGTGGGATACTTTATCGGAAATCGGAGATCCGGGCCTCGAAGACAGTAACGGAACTTCTTTTGCTTCAGGTTCGCGTTCCAACCCGAAATATTCCGGTATGGATGATACCGGGAGGAGGGGTTGAGCCTGGAGAGAGTCTTCTAGAGGCTCTGTTTCGCGAATTGGAGGAAGAAGTCGGAGTTACGCCAGAAGATCTTTCCAATACTCCGTTACTGAGTGCAGTGCATGAATTTATTGAACCTCCTTTTCATGCTCTTGAAACTTATTATAATTGTGGATTTCTGGATACCAAAGGTTCCCACAAGATTCACTCTAATCCCCATGATTCGGCACTGATTCAAGAATGTTGGGTTCCTCTGAGTGAACTTCAAACCTACGCACCTGAACCTGCATTTCTGGCGGATCTTACGTTTCATGCTCGTCTGATTTCGCAATCTCAATACAGGGAATCTCACCCCAAAAAAAACTCAGATTCAGGCAAAAAAATCGGCGAACCTTTTCCCATTCCGTCGTATTTTAGAAATGGAGTAGCCGTCTATTAGGTGCACATAGTTTCTTTCTTGGCAAATCCTTTACCCGTTTACCTGTCATGAATCGTATTCGAAACCTCCTTCTTGTTATTCAACTTGCACTTTTCGTTTCAGCGTGTAACTCCCCTATGGATTCAACCTATCGTCTTGAGAATATTACGGGGTATACCCTTATGGCAGATGGAGAATTAAAGTCATTTAAAGCCCTTGCTATCCAGAATGGGAAAGTGCTTATGGCAGGTTCTTTGGAGGAGGTGAGAGAAGCTCTTCCGAATGCATTAGTTGAAGATGGAGAGGGGAAGGTCTTGCTTCCAGGGCTGATTGATGCTCATGCTCATGTCATGGGACTGGGGATGTTACTAATGGAAGTTGATGTTACAGGCCTACCCTCACTGGAAGAGACGCTGGAGGCAGTAAGAGTATTTGCAGAAAAACACCCGGACGAACCTTGGATTCTGGGAAGAGGTTGGAATCAGGTATTGTGGGATGAAAAAGAATTCCCTACTGCGCAAGATTTAGATAAAGTAGTGCCTGATCGTCCGGTTTTCTTATCACGAGTGGATGGGCATGCGGCCTGGACCAATACCAAAGCGATGGAATTGTCTGGTGTAAGCCGAGATACTCCGGATAGCAGGGGAGGTCGACTGATTCGTACGCTTAACGGAGATCCAACCGGAGTTTTTATTGATGAGGCGGAGCAGGTCATTACCCGAATGATTCCGGAAAAAACACTCGATCAAAATCGTCAGGCTCTTCGTGCAGCTTTGGAAGAAATGTCCAGGTATGGATTGACAGGGGTACATGATGCTGGAATTTCGGCAGGGACCTGGGATCTTTTTCAGGAATTTGATGCGGATGAGGCACTTCCCGTTCGAATCTATGCTATGGTCGGTGGAATAAATGAGAATACCCAGCCTTTGCTGGACGCCGGCCCTTTGTTTGCGCAGGGAGATGACCGACTGGCTCTTCGATCAGTCAAATTATATTCCGATGGGGCACTCGGCAGTCGTGGAGCGGCCCTTTTACATGATTACCATGATGATCCAGGGAATAAAGGACTTCTGTTTTACACGGACGAAGAGATGACAGAGTTTGTGACTACGGTCTTGTCAAAGGGTTTCCAGGCGAATGTTCATGCCATTGGAGATGCTGCAAACCGTCAGGTTCTCGATGCCCTTAAAGCCGCACAAAAAGCCTTTCCTACCGCGCTGCATGGCGATCATCGTAATCGGGTTGAACATGCCCAGGTTGTATCTCCTGCCGATATTTCACGATTCAGTGAATTAAATTTGATTGCGTCTATGCAACCCACGCATGCTACCAGTGATAAAAACATGGCTGGGGATCGTTTGGGTGAAAAGAGGCTCGATGGCGCTTATGCATGGAAAACATTTTTGAATCAGGGGACACGGGTTGCTGCGGGATCTGATTTTCCCGTTGAGCATGTCAATCCGTTTTATGGGCTCTATTCGGCTATTACCCGTCAAGATCATGAAAATAATCCACCTGGAGGATGGCTACCGGAAGAAAAATTGAGTCGTATTGAAGCGCTTCGGGCCTTTACGTTGGACGCCGCATTTTCAGGATTTGATGAAGATCGGACGGGAAGTCTTGAACCTGGTAAACAAGCCGATTTCATCCTCATAGATGGAGATTATTTTGAACTTCCCGCTTCCGAAATCTGGAAAATTCAGGTTTTGGAAACACGGATTTCCGGTAAAACGGTTTATAAAGCAGATACCCCGTGAAAGTACGTTACGCTCAACTTAATCCGCTGATCGGGGATCTTGAAGGAAATCTAAAGATGATTCTGCGGGAGTGGCAGTTCGCAGATCAAGACGGAATCGAATTATTGATCCTGCCTGAAATGGTTTTGCCAGGATATCCGCCACAGGATTTGCTCGACAACCAAGTGTTTTGCGATGAAATCCTGAAGTATAATGAGCGATTAATTCGTCAAAGCGGATTTAAAACAGCGCTTTTGTTTGGTACGGTCACTTTAAACAGAGGCATAGGTAGAACTCTCTACAACGCTGCACTTTTGGTGCAAAATGGAAAGCTGATAACGGAGATTCATAAGCAATTACTGCCCACTTACGATGTCTTTGACGATTTACGCTACTTTGAGCCGGGACTTCCCAGTACACCTGTTTTGTTTGGAGGCATTCGACTTGGCATACTAATATGCGAAGACTTTTTTCATGATCTGATGGAAGCCCCGTTTCATACTTACCATCATGAGCCGGCAGAGGATTTAAAGCGAAAGGGAGCCGATGTCCTGATCGTGTTGTCAGCCTCCCCATTTACGATACTAAAACATGAATCTCGTCTAGATCGGCTTCAATTGTATTCCAAAAATCTTCATCTCCCAATGCTTTATTGTAATCAGGTAGGGGGGAATACAGAATTAGTCTTTGACGGGGATTCTCTTTGTATGAATCCCTCAGGTGAGGTTGTTCACTCGTTTGAGTCCTTTGTGGAAGGCCATGGAGATGTGGAATTGACAAAAGAAGGCTTTAGCGTGGCTTCCGGATCAACCCCAGGAAAATCCGTGACTCCGCACAAGCGATCAGGTAATGATCATTATCCGTCATCAAAGCCAGAACGCATATTTAAAGCCATAATGCTGGGTATTCAAGATTATTTTAAGAAAAACAGGCATTCAGGAAAGGCATTAATCGGACTCAGTGGGGGAATCGACTCTGCCGTGGTAGCGGTGTTGGCAGCGGCCGCTCTCGGAAAAGATCGTGTTACCGTAATTGGGATGCCTTCCAGATACTCCAGTCAGGGGAGTATTTCCGATTCAAAAATCCTAGCCGATGTACTTGGCATTGAGTGGATAGAGATCTCTATCGAGCCAATTTTTTCCGAAATGGTCAACTCGCTACATTCCTGGTTTTCAAGTACCGATTCCTCTCTTGCAAAGGAAAATATGCAGAGTCGGATCCGAGCCGATCTTTTGATGTCTTGGTCCAACACCTTTGGTCATTTGGTTTTGGCTACCAGCAATAAATCAGAAGTTAGTGTGGGGTATTCAACTCTTTATGGGGATATGTCAGGGGCATTATCTCCAATAGCCGATCTCTGGAAAACAGAGGTTTATGAGTTGGCTGATTGGTTGAATGCTAGGGGGCCATTCCCAGGGGCAATTCCATCGGAGATTATTCTAAAAGCTCCAAGTGCCGAGCTCAGACCGGACCAAAGGGATACCGATTCTCTGCCGGAATACGAGATTCTGGATCGAATTCTTCAGCTGTACATTGAGCAGTTTTATTCCGCAGAGATGATTGCGACGAATACCGGGATTCCTATGGAGTTGATTTCCAGAGTCATACGTCTTACCAATGCGGCAGAATACAAACGTTGGCAAGCTCCACCCGGACTTAAGCTTCATAATAAGGCTTTTGGGTCCGGTAGACGAATTCCTCTTTCAGTGAGTCAGGATTCCATTTTTCAAAAAAATTCATCATTTTGAAGACTATAAATTTTTTTAAACACTACGTTATGTACAGGTCTTCACTCGTTCTCGTTCTGAGTCTGCTCTGGGTTGCTGTTTTTGTTCAAACCAAGGCATGGTGCCAGGATATTGACCCACAATCAGAGATATCATCTGAGCAGGTTCAATCTCTTTTGCCCTACGAGAATCCATTTTCAAGACCTCTCGATCAGACCCGTAATGGTGTTTTGGATCGTGAAACGATTGCAATGGATTCATTGCAAGTTCACTTGTTATCCGAAATATCGGCTCTGTACAGACTCCAATCTCAGGCGATCGATGCCCAGTTAGCAGGAGATTATCTGGAAGCTGAAATTCGTTTGATGGAAGCCGTGGACGGAATTCAGGAATTACTCCAAAAATACCCTTCCCTTCAAGAAAACCGGCGTTTCACAGAAGCCTACAGATCCGTGATGGCCGAGTATCGCGAGTTTTATGGAATTTCATTCGCTGAGGGGCAGGTGGAGGGTGAGGTCTTCTCGGTGATGCAGGCACTTATGGATGAAGATGACCTTTTTTCGGATGAGACATTTGTTTTGCCAGATGAGTTGAGAATCCCCAAAACTGACGTGCCATTGATTCAAAATTCACATGTGAGTCGCCATTTGATCTACTATAGCATGCGACGTCCTGATGTGATGGAAAAATGGCTGGATCGGTCCACGTTTTATTTTCCAATGATGGAGAAAATTTTCATGGAAGAGCGTGTTCCGGTGGAACTGATCCATTTATCCATGATCGAATCCGGACTTGTTCCAACCGCCAGAAGCTGGGCGTCAGCTGTCGGATTGTGGCAATTTATTCAGGCAACGGGTGCGATGTATGGACTCGAGGTTAATTGGTGGGTAGATGAGCGTCGGGATCCAGAAAAAGCAACCCGAGCAGCGGCTCGTCACCTTCGCGATCTCTTCAACATTTGGGGCGACTGGCATCTGGCTATGGCTAATTACAATATCTCCCCACGAGGGCTTCGTCGCGCCATCAATGCGGGTGGAGGTGTAGAAGATTATTGGGTAGCCTACCCGTATCTGCCACGGGAAACAAGGGGATATGTACCGGGTTTTATTGCGGCTACTATGATTTCGATGAACCCGGAAGAATTTGGCTTTGCCAAGCCGGAATCTTCCACTCCATACCGATATGATGTAGCCCAGGTAGGAGGACTTATGTCGTTGGATCAATTGGCTAAGGCCGCCGGTATCCCGGTGAATGACCTGAAGGATTTGAACCCAGAATTATTGCGCTGGGCTACCCCTCCAGGAGCTTCCTATCCTCTTAAAATACCGTATGGTGCTAAATCGGCCTTCATGGCTGCCTATGATCAGCTTCCAAAAGAAGAACGCATAAGCGAGATCGCCATGCATACCGTCAAAAGTGGCGAAAATTTAGGCTTAATTGCTCGAAAATATGGTACGACAGTACGGGCTCTCTACAGCGCCAATGAAAACCTTTCCAGTACGATTTATCCAGGTCAGAAACTCGCGGTTCCGGTTGCCCCTGGCCCGGCGGAGCAACTGGCAGTAAATTTACCGACACACCAGGCGACTTCGATTAATACAAATCGTTCGGCTCAGGTACAGGCTCCTGCAAATACTTCACCGGTTAATTATACTGTGAAGTCGAATGACACAATAGGACATATCGCCGAGTGGTACGATGTTGCTGCCTGGCAAATTCGCACATGGAATGGCATTGGGAATACCATTCGTATTGGTCAAAAGTTGACGCTTCATGTGCCTCGAGAGCAATCTGCTTACTATGCGCAGCTCAACACCCGTTCTTTCTCAGAAAAGCAGACGTTGGAACGTCGCCAAAAAAATGGTGAGAATATATTTGCCGGGTTTGTTGATGGTGATGCCGCGGGTGAAGCTTTGGTTTACACGGTCAAGCGCAGTGATACGCTAACCGAGATAGCACGTTCATTTGGAGTCACAGTATCTTCCATTCAACAAGTGAATAATCTCAAAAGTACGGTCATTTATCCGGGTCAACAGCTTACGATTCGTCGATAACCTGCACCGATCCTTCACCTTTAGACAGTTTACTTATGGGGAAGGCAGATCTTCACCTGCATACCCTTTACTCCGACGGGTATTGTGATCCGCATCTATTGGCAAAAACAGCCCAGGAAAAGGGATTAGAAGCCATATCGGTAACCGATCATGACTCCATGAATGCGTATTCGGAGTTGAAAGAAACCTGCCTAGAGTTGAAACTTATGTTGGTACCCGGGGCTGAGATGACGGCTCTTTATTCGTATCTGGATCCCATCACGGAAGAACCTGTTCAGAAAGAGATCCATGTGCTGGCTTATGGTTTGGACCCTGCCAGAGAGGATGTTCAAAGACTCATGATTCGGCAGCGAAAGGCCCGTAAAGATCGTATCCAGGCCATCTTAGATCTGTTACGTACCAAAGGAATAGAACTTTCTATGGAGGATATTTTGGCAGAATCCATGAAGGGAAATCCAGGGCGACCCCATATTGCCAAGGCATTGATCCGGTCACGATTTGCCACTACAGTCGCCGATTCTTTTATACGGTACATAGGAAATGAGCATATCAAAGGGATCGAAAAGAATTATCTCTCCTTGGAGGAAATGATTCCGCAGATTCAGAGCCTTGGCGGAGTTACAATATTAGCTCACCCAGGAGCACTCTACACCTTTACCGAACTCCAAAAATTTATCGAAATGGGTCTTGACGGACTGGAAACAATACATCCTAGTCATCCCTATGCGATTCAAAAACAACTCTCCGAGCTTGCGGATGCCCGTTATCTTTTGCATACTGGAGGGAGTGATTTTCATGGGCCTATTAAAGCCTATGAACCTTGGTTTGGAACGGTAACGCTCTCAATGCAGCGCCTGACTCTGCTCCAAAATGCCATTTCAAGGCAAGGTGGTGTTCCGTATCTTTCAAACTAGTAAGGGCCTATTTTCTTTTCAAGGTACCTGATAATTAAGACCTATTTACTTAAGGATGAAGAAAGAAACACTTCGGATTGCCATCGCGGCTTCTCGATGGAACTCACAGATAACCGATGAGATGGTGAAAGGAGCCAAAGAAGCCCTCTTGGGATATGGACTACGAGAAGATCAAATTGAATCCGTTCGCTGTCCTGGTGCTTATGAACTCCCGCTTACGGTTCGTTATCTATTAGATAAACAGAATTCTAAACAGGCTCCGTTGTATGACGGGGTTGTAGCCATTGGCGCGGTGATCCGAGGCGAGACTCCTCACTTTGACTATATCTGTCAATCTGTAGCCCAGGGATTATCCCGTCTTAATCTGGATTCGGGACGGCCGGTAGCTTTTGGTGTGTTGACCACAGATACGGTTACACAGGCTCTCGAAAGAGCCGGTCGATCCAAAGGTAATAAAGGAGCTGAAGCTGCGTTGGCTGTACTGGATATGTTACAAGTTAAATTTGATTTAGGGCTATAAATCGCATAATTTACTTCGTTTATGATGGATTCTGATATCGATTCGGTTTCCTGCAATCTTGTACAAAATCAAAGATCTGTTGTGCTCACTCAAAAAGGACCAACAGAGCATTTAAATACGGATAATTTGAGTCACGCCGAACTGACCCATACGAGTCAATCACCGGAAGATCAGGAGACCCAGGAACTGTTGAAGCAGTCGGGTCCAATTCCGCGTCATATTGCTGTCATTATGGATGGGAATGGGCGATGGGCGGAACAACGTGGTAACCTTCGACTATTTGGACATAGAGCCGGTGTACATTCGGTGCGTGATATTACGGAATCCTGTGCTCAGCTCGGGGTGAAACACCTCACTCTCTACACATTTTCGACCGAAAACTGGGGGCGTCCGAGCGATGAAGTGAATGGTCTGATGAAACTTCTAGTCAAAACCCTCGGGAAAGAGGCAGAAACTCTCCATCGTAATAATATTCGTCTGGTGACCATTGGGCAGACGGAACGATTCCCAGCTGAGATTCAGGAAAGACTTAATGAGGTGAAGGAACTCACCAAAGACAATACGTTGATGGATCTTTGCTTAGCCCTTAGTTATTCTGGTCGATGGGATATAACCCAGGCTGTTCAGCAAATAGCAACAAAAGTCAGTCAGGGTTCCCTCAGCCCTGAAGAGATTGACGACCCATGTATTTCGAGGCATTTAGCGACGCATGACAAACCAGATCCCGAACTTGTTATCCGAACCAGTGGTGAATTCAGAGTGAGCAATTTTCTGCTCTGGCAGTTAGCCTATTCTGAGTTTTATGTCACCGATACGTTTTGGCCTGATTTCAGAAGAGATGAACTCTATGAGGCGATTCGATCCTTTCAAAAAAGAGATAGGAGATTTGGTAAATTATCCAATGGGTATACCAAAAGTCTGAGTTCAGCAGTTATTCGAAAACTTATGTCCTGATCATTCATGACCCTTATGATTCTGATTCTTTGGTCAAATTCTACTTCATATTTTGAACGTTTTCACTAGTGGATATCCTTTGATTCTAACGAATGTATTTCTAATGATTTTTCTAAAGAGTTCCCGCTTGGGAATCTTCTTATTCGTAATGCTAATCTCATTTAGTGCGGTTAGTCTTGATGCAAAGCCTGGCACGCTCTCAACTGGCAACCGTGCGAATTCTCTTTTTGTGAGTCAGCAGGATACGATTACTGTGCCTGAGATGGTCCCCATTCAAATTCAGGATCCAACGGCTATTGAGACTGAGACTTTTGTGATCCGAGAGGTGGTCTTTATTGGTCTTGGCACAGCAAGGGAAAGCTATCTGCAAAGTACAAGCGGACTTATTCCCGGAGAGGTGATAACGATTCCTGGTGATGCACTTTCCAATGCGGTCAAACAGCTCTATCGAACCGGGCTCTTTTCGGATGTACGTATTGAATACGAGGAGGTGACCGGGGGTGTAAAATTGTTGATTTATGTATTGGAGCAGCCTCGATTAGAGAGTTACACGCTTTCAGGGGTTAAAAAATCTCAAGCACGGGACCTTCGAGATCGATTGAATTTGTTGTCAGGATTTGCGGTGACTCGTTCTGTCAAAGCCCAGGCTGTTCAAACGATTCAACGTTTTTATCAAGAAAAAGGGTATTGGAACACAAAGGTTGAAGTCATTGAGACTCTGACCAATGATCTACGCAACCGGATAATTCTTGATTTTCAGATCGACCCGGGTCAGCTCATTCGAGTTCGTGAATTCGCTTTTGATGGCAATGAAGAAATTGAGGAAGGTAAACTGATCAAAGCATTCAAAACCATCAAAGAAGATCGCTGGTGGAGACTTTTTAAAAAACACGTCTACATCAAAAATGAATATGAAGAAGGGATAGATAATCTGCTAGCCTTTTATCGGGAGCGCGGGTATCGTGATGTCCGGATCATCGCGGATTCAATCTATGTAGATGACTGGAAAAAGGGTGACGGTGTTTACCTAAAGTTTTTGATTGACGAGGGTAATCAGTACCGAGTACGAAATATCACCTGGGACGGGAACTCTGTCTATCCGGATGAGGTGCTTTCTGCAGCCCTGGAATTTCAGGAAGGGGATATCTTCAATGAAACCAAATACCAACAAAATCTTACCTTCAAGCAGGATAACAGTGATATAACAAGTCTATATCACAACATCGGTTATCTGTTTTTTGATATCCGTCCGTCTGTAGAGGTCGTTGCAGAAGATTCGGTGGATCTGAACTTCGAAATCATCGAAAACGACGTCGCCTACATTCGTCAGGTCTCGTTTTCTGGAAATGATAAAACGCACGATGACGTGATTCGAAGAACCTTGCGCACGATTCCCGGACAGACCTACTCTCGTGCCGCCATTATTCGTTCCATTCGCGAATTGAGTACTCTCGGCTATTTCACACCGGAGGGGATTAATCCAGTTCCTTATCCCAATCAAATGGATAAGACTGTTGATATTGAGTTTGAACTCGATGAATCGCAAAGTACTGACAATTTTGAATTTTCAGGTGGCTTTGGCGGTCAGCAAATCGGTGTGATTCTTTCTGCGCGAGTGAATTTTAATAATTTTTCTCTTGCCCGGGCATTCGAGCCTGGTGGCTGGGCACCGATTCCGTCAGGGGATGGACAACGATTCTCACTGGGTGTACAGGTAACAGGACGTGGATACCAGAGCTACTCGGTCAGTTTCTCCGAGCCCTGGCTACGCGGGAAGCCGACATCCCTCGGTGTGAGTTTGAGTTATGATCGACTCAATTACAACTCCTCTGCATTTCTTTTTTCAACACGGAATTATGAGCTTTTCAGCGCCACAGCCTCGATTGGAAAGCGACTGAAATGGCCGGATGATTATTTCCAGCTCACCACTTCGGTTTCATATCAACTTTATAATGTGGCAGGATTTAGTAGCGTTTTCTCCTCAGGAATTGCCAATATTTTAAATGCCCGAATCGGTATTGAACGTAACTCGCTAGATAACTTTATTTCCCCGACAGCGGGATCTAATTTCGGAATATCTGGAGAGGTTGCTCCACCACTTCCAGGATTTAATCAGTATTATAAAATTCGTTCTAATTATCAGCACCATTACAACATTGTGGACAAGTTTGTACTCTCCGGATCAGTGGAATACGGCTTTATCGGATATTTTGGTGCAGGTGAACGGAGTAATTTCCAACGATTCTATCTGGGTGGAACTCAAATTCAGCAACGCCAGAATTTTATCAATGATAACATTGATATGCGGGGCTTTCCTGGTGGATTTAATGGAGTGATTTCTCCGTTGGATGAGAACCAGACGCAAATTGGTGGGCGAATCTATGATAAATACAGCTTTGAACTACGTTATCCTGCAGTCTCAAACGAGCAATTACAGTTGATACCGTATTTGTTTGCCGATGCCGGAAATACGTTTGCAGACTTTACATCTTTTGACCCATTTAATGTGAAGCGCGCCACGGGAATGGGAGTTCGTATCTTCCTGCCGATTTTGGGGCTTGTTGATTTAAGTTACGGATATCGTCTGGATGGCACTCCAGCCAGTGCAGATGGCCAGGGCCTCAGTCCTAAAACCTGGGAATTTCTATTTAATATCGGTGCACCGTTCTGATTTGTACACGAGGATATTCATAATGAAACACTTCAAATTTAGAACTGAATCTGACGTTTTATTATCTGGAAATCATCCATTGGCAATCGCAAACTTTATTTTTGCCATTCTATTCTTTGGAGTTACTTTTTTGGTCATTCCTGTACAGGCTCAGGATCAGCATATCGGATTTGTGGATACCAACGAAATATTGGCAAAACTTCCGGAGTATTCTGGAATTCAACAGCAGCTTAATCAGGAGTCTCAATCATGGAGAGAGAAAGTGCTGGAATTAGAGGCCGAACTGGTTGAACTTGAGAGAGAGTTTGAAGCTCGTGAAATACTCTACACAGAGGAAGTAAAAGTTCAAAAAAAGAAGGAAATAGAGGATAAACGAGCATCCATCTCCACGTTTATTGAATCTAAGTTTGGACCGGAAGGTGAGTATTTCAAGCGACAGGCGGAACTTTTACAGCCCCTTCAGCGCAAAATCCACGAAGCGATTATGAGGGTTGTGCAACAAGGGGGGTATACGTTTGTTTTGGATCGTGCCCAGAATACAGGGCTCATTTACGCAACTCCGGAGTCTAATTTGAATGATCTGGTTTTAGAGGAATTAGGTATTAATCCAGATCAACCGAATTAAATAAAAAATCACTACCTTTTAGTCCTACAATTTTGAAATCATACTCCTTATGAAACACATATTTCTCTCTTTAAGTCTACTTGTCCTGCCACTGATCGGGTTTGCACAAGACAAAATCGGAATTATGAACCCACAGCTTGTTCTATCATCTCTACCTGAGACTAGGGCTATTGAACAGAACTTGCAGGGGTTTGTGGAGCAACGCCAGGCCGAATTTGAAACCAAATATACCGCATGGCTGGAGCGTGTTACGAAATATCAGCAAAATGTGGAGGCTAATCTCTTGACCACGCAAGCTCAGCAGGAGGAGGAGCAAAGCCTTGCTGAAGTTCAGGCTGAACTTGAAGGAATGGAGCAACGCTTTCAGGTAGATCTTCAAAATCGTCGTGCGGAGCTTCTGGAGCCACTGATCCAGCGCATGGATGAGACAATGCAAAAAATTGCTGCTGAGAATGGTATTGATATGATCCTTAATCAGGCAACAGCCGGCGGCGATCCAATTGTCTATTTTGTATCCGCAAGGGCGATGAATATTACTCAAATGGTTATTGACCGGATGAACGACTCAGCCAATTAATGGTATACACGAGCAACGTATACAAATAACTCGACTCTAAAGAACACGATTACCATCTTAAACTGTAATTCGAATTAGGTTATGAAACACCCCTCCATTCAAACGATTAAGCTTTTTATTTTTTCAGTCTCTGTGCTTTTTGCCGGAGTACTTTTTACTCCAACTCAGGCAGTTTCACAAGATATGAAAGTGGGCTTTGTTGAGCCCCGAATCATCTTAGAAAGAATGCCGGAAATGAGAGCTGTTCAACAGCGTTTGCAAAATTTCGCAGATCGTAAGCGTACGGAATTAATCGAAGCCGAAACCAATTTTCAGCAGCAACTTCAATCTTATCAGGAGCGTGCTTCTGTAATGTCTCAAACTGCACGTACAACAGAGGAAGAGCGCCTGGCTGAGGTAAGTGCAGAGTTACAACAATTACAGGCCACTGCAGAGCAAGAACTTGCTCAGCGTCGTGCTGAGTTAATGTCTCCAATTTTGCAGCAAATTCAGGATGCTATCGATGCTGTTGCCGGAGAAAAGAGACTTGATATCGTTTTGAATACGACAACGTCTACTGGGGATGTGATCATTCTGTATGTATCGGAGGAAGTGCGACAGCAGAATGATATCACTGAAGCGGTAATGGCGCGTTTGGAGATCTGATCAATCTTTAATTGGATGAGGATTATTTCATCCGCTTTTTTCGATTGCGGATGAAGTCTTCAAATACATATCCACCCAGATTAGATAAATCGGCATAATATGCCCGTCCCTTATTGGCCTCAGTGAGGTCGCGGACGAAGTTCTGAAGATAGGGGTCCCGCGCAATCATGAAGGTGGTAATCTCGATCTTGGATCTACGACAAGTGACAGCCTCATCAAGGACACGATTCACAATTTTTCGGTCCAGCCCATAGGAGTTTTTATACAATCGATCTCCCTCAAACATGCAGGAGGGTTTACCATCTGTGATCATGAAGATCTGACGATTGGTGAATTTTTTTCTTTCCAACAGATGTCGAGCCACTTGGAGTCCGTGTAACGTGTTGGTATGGTAAGGGCCTACTTTAAGCCAGGGAAGATCCGCGACATCGATTTTCCACGCCTCATCCCCGAATGCAACTATATCCAGGGTATCATTGGCATATTGATTTTTAATCAGTTCAGACAGTGCCATGGCTACTTTTTTAGCCGGAGTAATCCGATCCTCTCCATATAAGATCATAGAATGGCTAAGATCGATTAATAGTACCGTGGCGGTAGAGGTCTGATAATCCTGTTCAAATACTTCCAGGTCCTCTTCATGTAACGACATAGAGTCGAGGGAACTGTGACGAAGCATATTTCGAAGTGTTCCGGATGGGTCAATTTGACTTAATTCTTCACCCGGGTTCCAAGGGCGCGTTTCCGGTTGTGTTTCAATTCCCTTTCCGATCTGACTTGTTTTGTGGGTTCCGGGCGCTCCCTTTTTTAAATTTTTAAAGATCTCTTCCAAAGCCCGTTTACGAATACTCTGTCCGGTCTTGGAAGTAGGCTGCATGACCTGCCGTACCTCGTCAAATCGAATATATCCTCGTTCTTGTAACTGTTCGATAAACTCCCCGATGGACATCGGGGAATCTAAATCTTGCGTCAGATTGTATTCTTTGTCCAGCTCGGTAAGCCAACGAAGAGCCTGAGACACATCTCCTCCTGAAATCGAAACCAATTGTTGAAAGAGGTCATAAAGTGTATCAAAGGCTGAATCTTTAGCCTTTAAGGAATCCGGATCGAGATGGTGATACAAAAAATGCATAGATTATTCGCTGAATTAAAGCATTATAACATGGCAAAAACCCCGAAAATTCCCATCATCGATACCCTCTCTATAGAAAAAAAACTTTGGGACGAGGGGTTCAATCGTATCATGGGACTGGATGAAGTGGGCAGAGGGTGTTTGTCAGGCCCAGTAGTAGCAGCAGGAGTGATCTTCGCTCCGGGTTACTCCGTTCCCGAGATAACCGATTCAAAAGTATTAAACGCTTCAAAAAGGGAGGAGTTGAACCTTCAGATCAAGGAAGAAGCACTCTATTGGACTATTCAAGAATCTTCCGTTTCTGAAATAGATCAGTTCAATATACTTAATGCTTCATTATTGGCTATGGAGCGATGTGAAATGGCTAAGGGTGCTGATCCAGATTTCTTATTAATTGACGGGAACCGTTACAAAGGTACGTTTCGACCGCATTCCTGTGTGATCAAAGGCGATTTGTATTCTCAATCGATTGCTGCTGCATCGATCCTGGCAAAAGTCTATCGGGATCAATGTATGCTCGCACTTCATGAAGCCTATCCTCAGTACGGCTGGGATCATAATAAAGGATATGCCACAGTGGACCATTATAAGGGGCTAAAAGAGTATGGTCCGACAGACTGGCATCGAAGAACTTTTAAACTTGTGAAAGAGTAAGGGTTGAGGAAGGTGCTATTGTCTCTGAAAAGGGCATTTAACCGAGGAGGAAGAGATACCGTAAGCGATTCGAATTATTTACCGGTATATCGAGAAAGATCGTTCGTATAAATTCAGATTTAAAACGATTCCAATCAGTAACGAGTTTACCAAAAAGGATGATCCACCATAACTCACGAAGGGGAGAGGTATTCCGATCACCGGTAACAGGCCCATTGCACTTCCAATGTTGATCAGAAAATGAATAAAGAATACGCTCAGTATCCCAATCATGACAAGTTGTGCGAACGGATGATTATGAGATGTGGCCATCGATACCAGGTTGAGAAATAAAAGAAAAAAGAGAGTTATCACCATACCGGACCCTAAAAATCCAAACTCTTCCCCGATCACACAAAAGATAAAATCAGTCCATTGTTCCGGAAGAAAACGAAGTTGAGTCTGAGTTCCTTGCATAAATCCTTTTCCGGTAATCCCGCCTGAGCCTATGGCGGTTTTAGCCTGTAGAACATTCCAGCCCGCTCCCTGAGGGTCACTTTCGGGATTAATAAAGGCTTCTATCCGTGCTTTTTGGTGAGGTCGAAGTACGTGTTCCATGCCCACCTCGACTGCAATAATGACAATGATTCCGATGATCAGACCAATCCAGACCATCCGTTTCTCCCGTTGTAAGAAGAAAAAGAGAATCAAAAACAGAAACAGAGTAACCAGACCTGCAGTAATATTGAAGAGTGACATATACCCAACCAAGACAGCTAAAACGATAAGTAAAGTCAGTGTATTGGGTAGCCCCGACCAATAGAGCATAAACGGAAGAACACCTACAAAAATCAACGCTGTACCCGTGTCATTCTGTAGGAGTAACAACCCGATCGGAATGATGAAAAGGGCAGTTACAGTAAGAGAATGACGTAAATTACTGGCAGATACATTTCGCTGACTCGTCAGATAATTGGCCGCTGCAAGTAGCGTGGTGACTTTCATCAATTCGCTCATCTGGAAATTGATCCCGCCGATCCGAAGCCAGCTCCTTGCTCCATTTACCTCCACTCCGAAAAAGAGCGTGAAAATCATCAGGATGAGAGTGACGCCATAGAAGAGATAAGCTCCGTCTTCAAAAAATCGTGGGCTGATAAATTGAACGATAAATATTAAAGCGATGGAAATCGCCACGAAAACTACCTGTTTGTCAAAATTTTGTTGAATGGAAGCGGGTAGGAATTGAGATACAGGTCCCTGTGTAGCGCTATATATAGCGACTAAACCAATTACAGTAAGGGAAGCCCACAAAAAAACCAATGACCATCTAAACTCTTTGATATTAAACATGTTACTCGACCTCCTCTGATTTTACTGGAGGGGGAACATACGTTTTAAGATGCTGAAGAACGTGAGGACGTGTTGTTTCACCTTTGAGATAATACTCGATTAACAAAGAGCCCACCGGCCCAGCAGATACGGATCCAAATCCCCCATTTTCCATGAGGACGGCAACCACAATTTGCGGATCTTCTACCGGGGCAAAGGCCGTAAACCAACCATGATCTTGCCCGGTTGGGTTTTGAGCGGTTCCTGTTTTTCCTGCTACGGCAATCTCAGGAATCCGCAATAAATATCGGGCATTCCCCTGTTCAATCACAGCTTGCATACCTTCGATAACCGGTGTCAAATATTTGGGTTTAAGCCATTCAATTTTGACAGGATCCGGGGTCTGATTCTGCCACTGTGTTTCATTGACGCGTATAAACTTAACAACATGGGGTTCAACACGATACCCACCATTTGCAATTACTGAAATCGCTCTGGCCAACTGAAGAGGTGAAACCGAAAAGAGGCCTTGACCTACACCGAGGTTGATTAGATCCCCGATACCCCATCTTCTGGCTCCAAATGTACGATTCATGACCAGTGAATCCGGGACGACACCCTGCACTTCAGCTGGTAAATCGACTCCTGTTCTTACCCCTAATCCAAAATCTCGCATATACCCTGCCCATTCATTCAAGCGTCTGGAAGTTGCAATCTGATCCATCATCGCGAAGTAGTAGGTATTACTGGAAAATTGAATCGATTTTTTTAAATCATAATCCCCAGGAGGAGCAAGATCCCGGTATTGTCGACCCCGAATATAAACTCCTGGATTGTACATCATTTTGTACGGATCAATCAACCCCATCTGTTGTCCTATAATACCCATTAGGGGTTTAACCGTAGAGCCGGGAGGCTGACGCGAGGATACCGCACGATTAAAGAGAGGTGTTAAGGTGTCGCGATTGATTTCAGTCCAATAGGTTTGGTTAATTCTGCCGGCTAGTTCAGTAAGATCATATTGTGGGGCACTGACTAGAGCCAAAATTTCACCGCTTTTTGGATTCATGGCCACGGCAGCCCCCTTTTTTCCTTCCATAAGCCGTTCCAGAAATCCTTGAAGTTCGGCATCGATGGTCACAATCAAGTCCGCTCCGTGTTTCGGAAGTAGAGAGGAGCTTCCTGTACTAAAAGTGCTCAGGGACTGACCTAAGGCATTTACCCGAATCATCTCAAGCCCAGGTGTACCTCTCAGTTCTACTTCATACGTCGTTTCAATGCCACTTTTCCCAACTTTGTCACCGGGGCGAAGTTGTGGATCTGTCATTAATTCTTGAGGACTAGCCTCTCGTAAGTATCCAATCGTATGGGCTGCCAGGATTCCAGACGGGTAATTACGTTTGGATTCAATTTGATATCCAATTCCGGGTAATTGCCAGCTATTCTCTTCGATAAGTGAGAATTGATCGAAATTGATCTCTTTTATCAGTCGTGACGGTCGATGCCAGGAATATTTTTTGGCAGCGTCAACTCCATCCCTTATTTCCTGTTCTGGAATCGATAAGAGCTCCGATAAAAGTCCGATTTTGAGAGTGTCAAAATTTATCGGGGTAATCGAAATGGTGAAAATCGGCTCATTTTCTACGAGAATGACACCATTACGATCATAAATGAGACCCCTTGGAGCTGTAACCGGAATTTGTCGAAGCGAGTTTTTTTCACTGATTGGCGAGTAGGTCTCATATTCCATGATCTGGAGATAAATCAGCCTTCCCATAAACACGACCCAGATCAACAGAATAACACTGACTAAGCTGATTTGTTTGACCTGTAAACGTTGATCCAGTTTCATCGTCCCCTCATGTATTGACCCTTTTCATTCTCTTAGGTTTTCCAAAGGGTATCGAAGAGACTTCCTAAAAGAGCCGTATAGAGGGTACCCAGGACCAAATTACCAAAGGTAAAGGATGGTACTTGATATGCGCTGGCTATTCCGGCAAGTGCAAGAAAAATCACATATTTGACGAGTACTAAAGTGGAAAGTAATAGGAATACCTGCCAATAAATTAGTCTTCTGCTACCAAAATTTTGGATTAGTTCGTGCCCAACTAAAATGAGAAGGGTGTTGGAAAACATGTGTAGTCCCCAAAGATCGAGTATGGCATCTAGTAAAAAACTACTTACAAAACCGGCAAATAACGTCTGAAATTTTGAGTAACGGGTAGAAATCCAGATGACATAGACCACGATTAAATCAGGTCTGCTTCCAAAGACTGGAAGATGTTGAAAAATCAGCAGCTGAATAAGTAACAAACCAACTCCAATAAGACCGTCGCGTAATTGAAATGAATTATTCAAAAAGATTCTCCTGCTGAGTAAAGAGATCCACGATTTCTGGATCCGGACTGAAGAGGATGACAAAGGACTCTGATATTCTCGTGAGTTGGACGTAGGGATCGACGATTAACTCCCAGGTATCTCGCACTTCCGATTCTCTGATTTCAACAATGGTCCCGATGGGAATACCATGCGGATACTGAATACTCGAACCTGATGTAACCACTCGTTGTCCTACTTCAACCGGAATCGTTTTGGGAACAAACTCCATTAAGAGCAGATCATTATCCTCTGACGCCCACTTCAGAATTCCAAATGCTCTCGATTCTTCAATCCGACCACTCACACGATAAAGAGCGTTTTTGAAGGGCATTACCTGGGAGTAGTGATTACCAGTCAGAATCACTTGACCAACCAATCCTTCGGGGTGAACAACCGGCATTCCTCTTTCAACGCCGTCCGCTTCACCCGCCTGGATGGTGATAAAATTATTCAGGCTGTTTAGTTCTTTGGCAATAATACGAGCCGGAGTCAATTCATACTCACTCTGAGTTGAGAAGTCGAGTAACTCTCTTAGAATCTGGTTCTCCTGTTCCGCGGATCGTAGTTTGCTCAACTCGTCCTGCAACAGAACATTTTGGCGGCTTAAAATTTCATTAGAGGTAATCGTTTGACGATAAACCCGAATTGCGGAAAGGGGGCGTTCCAGGCTACTGATGAACACCATTGTAATTTGTCTTACGCTCTCTAATCCACCTGAATAACGATTCACCATCAAAAGCAATGAAATCAGTAGAAAAAGCGCTCCAAGGATGGCAACACGGGCTTCCAGAATCCGACCTTGGCCTGATTTCATGAGATGTTTTGTGGTTTTCGATTAGGAAATCACGTTTCTGTAGTAGTCGATATTTTCGAGAATGGTTCCGGTACCTCGAACAACCGCCGTCAGCGGATCTTCGGCTACGTGAACAGGCAGTTCAGTGGCTTCCATAATTCGCTTATCAAGGTTTTTTAGGAGTGCGCCACCACCGGTCAGCATTATCCCTCGATCCAAAATATCAGAGGAAAGTTCTGGAGGAGTCTGTTCCAAAGCCTTGGAAATCGCCTCGAGTATCGTATTTACGGATTCTGCTAGCGCCTCTCGAATTTCTACCGAATTAATGCTTCTCGTTTTTGGAACACCGTTTACAAGGTCACGCCCTTTGATTGTGATTTCGATTTCTTCATCCAGTTCAGCTGCTGAACCTACTTCACATTTCACCTTCTCTGCTGTACGTTCCCCAATCAACAGGTTGTGAACACGACGAAAATAGTTAATGATATCTTCATTTAATTCATCTCCTCCCAAACGAACCGACTGTGCATAGACAATCCCTGAAAGGGCAATCACGGCAATTTCGGTAGTTCCACCACCGATATCCACAATCATGCTTCCAACCGGTTCGTGAACATTTAATCCGATTCCAATAGCCGCCGCCATGGGTTCATCCACCAGGTACACTTCTTTTGCCCCGGCATGTTCTGCACTGTCACGAACAGCACGTCGCTCAACCTCTGTAATGCCACTAGGCACACAAACTACCATTTGACGAGTTGTGGAGTACCATTTCACCTTCACTTTCTTGATCATTCCCCGAATCATCATCTCTGCAACTTCGAAGTCAGCGATAACCCCGTCTCTTAGTGGGCGGATCGTACGAATGTCCTGATGTGTTTTTTCGTGCATTAACCGTGCCTCATGTCCAAGTGCAACAGGCTCATTGTCACGATTTAAGGCTACGATGGAGGGCTCATTCAAGACAATACCCTGATCACGGGCGTAGATCAATGTGTTTGCCGTACCCAAGTCAATAGCAATATCGGTGTAGAGAAAATCGAGGACCCCTTTTTTTTGACTTGCTGAAGAATCCTTCGATCCAAAGGTTTGTTTTCCGAAAAACTGTTTAAAAAATGGATTCACTTGTGTTGACCATTGAGTGATTCCCGCTCAGGAGAGCGTAAATCGTATGTTTATTAGAAGCTTTAATTGATTATAATGTACGAGAAATCTCGCTAAGCAGAAACAGGGGTATTTCAATGTCGGAAATGGCGTTTACCTGTAAAAAGCATCGCGATTCCATGCTCATTGGCAGCTTTTATGACTTCCTCGTCTCTCACACTGCCACCTGGTTGAATCACCGCTGTAGCACCCCGTTTTGCCGCTGCCAGCAACCCATCTGAAAAGGGAAAGAAGGCATCTGAAGCCACCACCGAATTGAGTAACGAAAGAGATTCAGATTTCGCGTTCTCAGCAGCAATTTCAGTGCTTCTAATCCGACTGGTCTGACCTGTTCCAATTCCAAGGGTGCATTCGTCACCGACAAATACAATGGCATTAGATTTCACGTGTTTCACGACACGCCAGGCAAACCAAAGATTTTTCCGTTCTTCCGCAGTGGGTTGTCGCTGGGTCACACAAATCAAGCTATCCGGGGTTTCGGTAATAAGATCTGACTGCTGAAGGAGTCTTCCTCCAAACATCGTGGTGCATTGCGATGGATTATCCGGCCATTGATTAATACGAACCAACCTGCGATTTTTTTTCTGCATCAACAGCGCTTCTGCCTCAGGAGTGAAGGAGGGAGCCGCTACGATTTCACTGAAAATTTCATCAAGTTCCTGAGCGGTTTGGAGGTCAAGCTCGGTATTCGCAACAATCACTCCGCCAAAGGGTGAAGTGCGATCCGTCGCGAAAGCTTTTTTCCAAGATTCAATCAATGAATCGGCTGTTGCAACCCCACAGGGAACCGTATGCTTGAGTATGGCAAGTGTTGGGTTTTCTGCTTTAAAATCAGACATCAGCCGAAGAGCGGCATCCAGGTCCAGATAATTGTTATAACTAAGCTCCTTGCCATGAAAACAATCGATGTAGGCCTCAGGTTTTCCTACAACAGCCGCAACCTGATGAGGATTTTCACCATATCGAAGCCATTGTACCTTCTTTTCTGCCTGTTGGGATTGATCTGCGGCTAAAAGCTTTTCTTTTGCAATAGATTCTATTATGTCCGGAGAGTTTGGATCGTGCAGAGATGTACCTGATGCAGATACAGCGTTTTCTAATGCTCTTGCCAAAGAGTCCTGGATGGCCTGATCATAAACGGCCGTGTGGTGAAAGGCCGCCTGGGCAAGCTGAACCCTGGTAAGGAAGGATAATCCACCAGTTTCGCGGATTTCCTCCATGCATGTCGCATATTGATCGGGGTGACTCAATACTGCTTTGTAAATCATATTTTTAGCAGCAGCACGAATCATTGAGGGGCCTCCAATGTCAATGTATTCGATCGCATCTTCCAATGCTAAAACAGACCCTGATTCAGAAGTTGACTCTTCGCCTGGAATGGAGACGTTTTTCCCAGCAACAACATCTAAAAACGGATATAAATTGACCACGATGAGATCAAATGGTTTGGCCTGGATGCTGTCCAGAGCCTGCTGATCTTCCTTCAAGTCGGAACGCTCAAGAATTCCGGCATGAATCAGGGGATGGAGTGTTTTGACCCGTCCATCCATCATCTCAGGAAACCCGGTGATCTCCGAAACATCTGTGACCGGGATGCCGGCTTCTCGAATCTTTTTTGCTGTACCACCCGTTGAAACAATCTCAACTTGGTGTTGATGAAGAAAAGTGATCAATTCATGTAGTCCCTTTTTATCTGAGACCGAAATTAGTGCACGACGAACAGGTAAAACAGGATAACTCATGAATAAGGGTTTTAGGAAGGATTATCAGGACTAGTGTAATTCGTTTTATTCCCGTGCAAGTCGTTCGAGGACTTCTGGATAGAGTTCATGCTCAGCCTTAAGAACTCTGGCCGCCAGTTCTACGACGGTTTCACCGGGATGGATAAGTAAAGTTTTTTGAGCAAGAATCTTCCCCGTGTCGTACCCCTCATCGACAAGGTGGACCGTACAGCCAGTAATGGTTTCACCAGCCTCTAGCACTGCTGCGTGAACCTTCTGTCCGTAAAAGCCATATCCACCAAATTTGGGCAGCAGGGAGGGGTGAATGTTTACAATGATTCCGGGGAATTGTGCAATGAAAGAGGGGGGAAGTTTGACCAAAAATCCGGCCAGAGCGATGATATCTGTGTCCCAGTCACCCACCTGTTCTAAGAGGGCTTTCCCAAATTCCACATCGTCTGAAAAATCGGATTTAACGATCGATACAGCGGGAAGGTCGAGGAGTTGGGCTCGTTCCATTGCCTGAATTCCGGGCTTTGAGGCAATCAAACCACAAAGCGATAAATGAGGGGTTCGACCCGAGGAAATGGCGTCAGCAATCGACTGGAAATTGGATCCGGAGCCAGAGGCAAATACCGCAACTCTTTTCACGCCTCAACAGATTTGGATACTGGGATTGCA
>JAURMN010000085.1 GCA_030830725.1 Balneolales bacterium
ATTTACTGATAGGAACCTACAAGCAAGTACTATTCGACAATCCGTGATTGTTAACTGGATCAATCATTATGGTTATTCGTTGGAAAATGTGCAGTTACTTGCAGGTCATCGTTGGTTGTCTTCAACCGAGAAGCACAAAATCAGCAAAGATGTTAGAAGCGACACTTCTACTTTATTTTGATGAATGCAAATGGATGCTGTATCGGAGCGGGTTTATTTTAAAGGTACCAATCGTTTAAATACTATTTTTGAACGATCATCCGAACTTTTTTGAGACAATAGTGAACCTGATGTTATCGTTCCACATCCAAATCGCTGGATTGATCTGATCTGCCCTTTTTTAGTTGCAGTTTTCGCGCTTCAGTTCCTTGTTGATCAAGGAGTGATTCCCACTCCCTCGTTAAACCATAGGTTCTAGCTTTGCGTGAAGGGTTGATTACCTGAATGAATTCCTGATCCACCCACTTTTTGAGTAATGATTGAGCACTTCTGACAGGAATGCCCAAATGCTCCGAAATCTCTGAAGAGGTCACTTCTTTTTGAACCAGGAACAGAGATAAACTATGCCTTTGTTTAGCTCTTAATTCTCGCACTCTTTTAGACTCTACGAATGAAGTTTTTCTGACTTCATGTTCCTTTCTAAGCTGGTCAGCGCGGTTACGGACGCTCTTAAACGAAATAGCCATTCCTCCGAGGAAGTATTCAAGAAACGGAGTAACGTCAGCTTCTTTTCTTCCCATATAATAATTATGACCAGGACCAATCGTCAATGCCTGATAATATCCTGAAAGGTTTTTCGCATAGTATTCCTCGAGTGAATAAATTCCCTTCATTCCATAACCCGTTTTGTGCAGAACATAAGTGGTCAGTAACCGCGCAGTTCTTCCATTTCCATCATAGTAGGGGTGTATGGTAGCGAATTGATAATGCACAAGCCCTGCAATAATTGGAGCAGGGATTTCCTCGTATTCCATCTCTTCATTTATCCAACGAACCAGTGATTTCATCATTGATTTAATATCTTTTGCTTCCGGTGGCATGTACACGATTCGTCCGGTTGATCCATCACTAATTTTGTTCTGCCCTTCTCTATATTGACTCGGACGATTTGATCCCTTGAGAACGAATCCATGAATTCGTTTTATCAATTCTTCGGATATAGGTGCATTTTTTTCAAGTTCTCCTTCAATATACTCTAATGCCATAAAGTAGTTACTGACCTCAATTTGATCTCTCTCTCTTCCGGGAAAACCAACATCTTGACCTTTAGCGATTTGCTCAACTTCTTCCTGAGTAAGCCTATTTCCTTCGATTTGAGTGGAATAATGTGTGGACTGTAGTCTGGACGTCTCTCTCAGAGAAGTAATCAATTGTGTTGTGATTGGCAAAACGTTGATCGCCTCTTTGTGGCGTTCAATTTCGGTTAATTTATTCGCCAAACGATTATTAATGGTGTATTTGGGATCAAATTTCATGGTGTAACAAGTATACCATTATTGAAGATAAAGTGCAATTAAAATGTGTTTAAAATGTATTTAAATTGTAGATAACATCAGATAGCAGTTTCGATCAAACATTCGTTCTTCCTAACGCTGAAAACTACGATATTCGGTAGACTCATTCCAAATGTATAATCCAAGCATATTGACCCACTAAATCCGGCTGATCGTGACCCACCCCCAAAATGGATAGTTAGTTGAGTCATTGCGTTGCTTTCTAGCCAAAAGTGGATGTCGACAACAGAGCGATATGTGAGACCTGATACCGAGGAAAGAAGGGAACGAATCAATGAGTTTTTTCCTCTGTAAAACCAAGTGGAATAATGAAAAAGGGAGAATGATGGGAAGCAAATGCGTCTCTTTAAGTCGTAAGCGTTCTCTGCTTCGGGTAATGCTTCCCATGGCGTTTTTTGATTTTTCGGAAACCAGTAGTTTGAAAATCGAATCAACACCTTAATAATGACGGGGATGAGTGGGCGGTTGAAATGGATTAACTACAGAGCCAGCTCTGTAAATCATAAATACCCACAGAATACCGTACCAACAGGGTTACAACCATCTTTTTAGGCTGGGTTTTCTCTTGCAATGACTGGAAGTCCACACCCATTCTGTCCCGGCGCTGCGATAATCAGAAGCCCTGATTGCCACATACAAAGCGAAAATACCGGGTAGAAATTGGTTCAGGCAGAGAAAATTCAATCCTGAATGAATTCTATAACGAGAATTTGAATAACTTCACGGGCGATGGAATTCAATGAATTTGGCCTGAATGAAAGTTTGCTGGAGGCGCTTGCCTATATGAACTTTGAAAAGGCAACACCCATTCAGGAAAAAGCAATCCCGATTATTCTGAAAAATCAGGACCTGATCGCCTGCGCTCAAACCGGAACGGGAAAAACAGCGGCTTTTGTACTTCCGATCCTCAACAAATTGGTGGATAAGCAGGACTCATTCATTGACACCCTGATCATTGTACCTACACGCGAACTTGCCATTCAAATCGAGCAGCAGATTCAAGGCTTGTCCTACTTTATTTCGGTTGGATCGAAGGCTGTGTACGGCGGAGGTGACGGAGCCGATTGGCAGGAGCAGAAGAATGCGCTTTCGGAGGGAGTCGATATCATCGTGGCAACACCGGGGAAGCTATTGTCGCACTTAAAATTGGGATACGTCAATTTTAACAAGGTGAACCACCTCGTTTTGGACGAAGCAGACCGTATGCTCGATATGGGATTTTACGATGATCTGAAAACGATCATGAAGTACCTTCCGGATAAACGCCAGAACTTGATGTTCAGTGCAACCATGCCTCCGAACATCCGGCAGCTCGCCAGGGGAATCATGAGAAGTCCGGCGGAGATCAGCCTTGCCATTTCGAAACCTGCTGCCGGAGTTACGCAACGAGCAGTATTGGTCTTTGATGAACAAAAAGATAAGGTACTGACCCACGTAATCGAACAACGACCCGAGTACGGAAGCATCCTGATTTTTACTTCGACAAAAAGCAAAGTCTCTACCATTGTACGCGCACTTCGGCAAGCCAAACTTCCGGCAAGAGGGATCTCCTCCAACCTGGAGCAAGATGCACGCGAAGAAGTATTGAGAGGATTCCGTTCCAGGCGAATTCGAATTCTCGTTGCGACCGACGTGATGAGTCGTGGAATTGACATCAAGGAAATCAACCTGGTAATCAATTACGATGCGCCATCAGATGCAGAGGATTATGTACAC
>JAURMN010000014.1 GCA_030830725.1 Balneolales bacterium
AATTACGAGCCTTACGAAATTATCAGCCTGCGCTTGTCGCGCGACTGATCGCGAAGGCACCGCATTTGGTCCGGACACAAAAAACCCGGGTGGAAAAGCCACCCGGGTTTTTGACAAACCAAGAACCCCAAATCAGAAGCTGAACTTCACCGTGCCGAAGTAGGTGCGACCATCACCCGGTGGCTCGAAAACTTGAGGCCGGTCAATCGCCAACCTGAATTTTAGCCAAGGCAACACAGTTATTTCGATCAGATAAAGCCTGGGTCATTCACAAATATGAGAGGAGAGATGTTATGTCATCAAATGAAAAGTAAGAAGAAAAGAAAAAGTAAGATAATAAAATATTGACACACAACGGGGATTAGTTGCAACTAAGGATATGGAATCAAAAACTGACACGGTTAAGTTTACTTCCAAGGGGCAGCTCGTCATTCCTAATTGGGTTCGGAAGCAATTTGGTATCAAGGAAGGCACCAAAGCTAATGTGAGCGTGGTTAAAGACGGCATTCTTCTTCGTCCCGTCACCAAGGAGACGGTTGCGAGACTCCAGGGGGCTTTGCGCGGCAGCACGACTGAAAATTAACGTAGATAAACATGGCTACTACTGTAATTGATCACTCGGCATTGTTGGCGCTCCTAAGGGGAGACGATGGATCTGATTTGGTGCGCACCGTATTGGAAAAGGGTGCAGAGCGTGGCTCGCCAATACATATGACTGAACTAGATTTTGCTGAGATGCGCGAGTTGGTGCGTCAGCGAGAAGGTAATAAAGCCTGGGAAGAAATAGCCCCAAATCTTCCTTCGTCTCTAATTACTTTTCATCAGATAGACAGAAATCTCGCATATTCGTCGGCAGAATTACGGTCGAAGTGGAAATGGAGTGTCCTTGAATCTGTATCGGCTGCTTTAGCCAAGAAATTGAAAGCACAACTTATCACACGAAACCAGTCGTTTGCCGCTGCGAGCACTGATCTTCGCATCAAAATATTCTAATAAAGAAATACTATGGCATACGATGAATTATTCAACGAGCTCCTAAAGGCTGAAAGAGAAGAAGACGTTACTGATGCCCTAACTGTTTTTGGTCTGGAGAAATATACTAACACAAATTGGGTCCCATATGGGAATATTGAAAATAATTATGGACTCATAGGAGCACAACAGGCTGACGCCTTAGGTGCTCTTGTTGAGAAAATTGTTAACTCGATTGATGCTGTTCTGATGCGAGAGTGCTACGCTAGAAATATTGATCCGCGCAGCAATTTTACTCCTCGGTCAATGATAGAAGCCGCTGAGCAATTCCTCCAAATACCCGAGGGAAATCTTGCTATGCTTGCTACCGACCAACGTACAAAGCTTGCCGAGGATAGCATAAACGTCGTCCTGACAGGACATAAGCCTCGCGAGGGTAATCCATGCGTTATGGTCATCGATTCAGGTGAGGGGCAAAAAGCGGAGGATTTTGCAGAAACCTTGGTGTCGATGCTCAAAAGTAACAAGTGCTCTGTTCCATTCGTCCAAGGGAAATTCAATATGGGAAGCACTGGAAGTCTGACCTATTGTAGTTCGAATAAAAACTATCAACTAATTGCTTCCAGACGGCACCCGTCAATTACGGGTAGTAAACCTGCTAAGTGGGGGTTTACGCTTGTTCGCAAGCGTCTACCGTTAAAAAACGAAAAGAACGAACGATACGAGTACTTAGCTCCAAAGGGACGGGTTTGTGAATTAGAGCAGGATTCTATCCTCGCTTTGCCTGACGCATCTGGAAGTCCATATAAAGTCCCCACAACTTGCGGTACGATAGTCAAACTTTATGAATATGCGTTACCCGGTTCTACAAGAACAATGGCGACGACTGATTTTTACCGAGCACTTTCAAATAAGTTATGGAACGTAGTTGTGCCGATTAGAATTCACGAAGCGCGCGCATTCTCTGGACATACTCTGAAGAGTACATTCTCAGGGATGAACATACGCCTTGAGGATGACAAAGGTAACGTTTTGGAAGAGGGATTCCCCTGTAACTTCACTTTAAAAGTTCCGAAGGTGGGTCAAGTTGATGGGCGTATATGCCTTTTCAAAAAAGACGCTGAGATATCGCGTTGGGTGAGTTCTCGTGAAGCGGTTATTTACACCATAAATGGACAATCACACGGAGCACTGCCTAATGATTTTTTCCGCCGTACAAGCGTGAATCTGCCTTGGATCCAAAAGCAGCTTTTAATTAACGTTGATTGCTCAAGGCTAGATCTGAGCCTGATTAATCGGCTTTTTATGACTAGCAGAGATCGTCAACGTGACGTTGAGGAAAAGGATCTTCTTGAGTCTGCCCTCGCAGAATTCATTAAGAAACATCCAGGGCTTCGTCAGTGGAATGAACTCCGTCACCGTGAGAGTGTTGAGCAGGAGTTTGCGGATGAAGGAGACTCAATTGAGTTGTTCGAAAAACTTATCTCAGACAATCCAGCATTGGCAGAGATGCTTGGACTTGGAATAAAGGTTAAGGCACCCAATCCTGGAGAAAAAAATGTGCCGGAGTTCCACGGTAAGAGATTTCCTACCTATCTTCGAATCGACGGTGTCGATGATAATGAGGCATTCGTCAAAATGTGTCCGCAAAACAGCTACTGCCGAGTAACTCTTTTGACAGATGTTGAGAACGATTATCTCGTTCGAGCATATGATCCAGGTAAGCTAATCATCAGACCTGAAGAAGTTGTCCGTTGCACCAGCTTATATAATGGACGGCTTGATGTCCTGCTTGAGCCGGGCGCGAGTCATGAAGTAGGATCAAAGATCGAAATTAAGATAATGTTGACTAGTCCCGACGCGATTGAGGGATACCATGAGGTGCGTTTCCCGTTGGAAATCACGCCACCAATTCAACCCGAGAAGCACAAACCGGGTTCTAAACGTCCTCCGAAAGTAAGCACACTAGCATTACCAGAAATTCGCGAAATTCGGAAAGAGAAGTGGTCTGAGGATATTGAGATTTCGAATGATGATGATGTGGTCACGATCATGAAGGATGAAAAAACGGTAACCTCTCTAGTGAATATGGATAATCGTCATTTCAAACGTTACCTCTATGCTCACGCTAAGAGAGAACTCGAGATCACAAATATGTACAAGATTTCGGTAACCATAATGGGGATGTGGCTGACGCAACAGGTAGATGCTGAGTCTTTAGCTTATGAGAAAAAACGTATCGTATCTAACTCTATGGGCAAAGTGCTCTTGCCATTGATAGATTCACTCGGTTCGAAAATGGCAGATCTAATCAGCACTTGAGCGGCAATTTCTGATAATTAACGAGCGCATCAGCAATTAACACTACTGTATGCCTTTATTCGTTTGCGGATTAAATCTACATGAGGGACACACTCGCACACATCTGCCGTTTGCAGACCAAGTACTCCTCTTCCAATACACCAGAGATGAAGGAGCGGGGTCATTTGATCCGGCACGAACTTGCCCAAGAGTTACGCGATAGGTTACCCAATTTACAGAAAGCGTTTGATGGTGTCTTCGACGACCTTGAAGTAGAAGGTTCGGATGGCATCGGAAGAAAGACCGAGGCGCCCTGGGTTCGTTTGTTCTCTAAGGCAATGTCTCCAAACGCGAGGGAAGGCTTTTACCTAGTGATTCACTTTGCAGCAAATGGGTCTGCGGTTTATTTTACGGTAGGCTGCGGCAGCACGGTGTGGAGTCGTGGAGATCTTCGAGCTATTTCCGACGAAGAGTTAATACGCCGTACGGCATGGGCAAGATCCGTCATAGAACAAAGGTGGAAAACCCTATCGCCATACCACGATCAGATCGTCTTGGGTGCACATGCACCGCTTCCTAGGACGTTTGAAAAAGCCACAGCAATCGCTCTTCGTGTTCCCGTCGGTTCATTGATCACTGCGGATCTTGATGCAGTATTGTTTGGTGCAGCTGAAAGACTGGGCGAGGTTTACATTGCACAGCTCGAACAACGAGACGTATCGCAGGGAGATCAAGATGCTAATGAAGTGGCTTCAATTGCGAGACCCCTCACGCCGCATCGTCGCAGTCAAGGTTTTGGTTTTACAGCTAGTGAAAGGAAAGCTGTCGAACTTCGCGCAATGAAATTGGCGACTGAGTATCTGAAAGGGAAGGGTTATCAATGCCACGACACCTCATCCACTGAATCGTTTGATTTACTTGCTACCCAACCTGGCGATGAACTCAAAATTGAGGTGAAAGGTACCACTAGCGATCTTTGTGACTCGATTTTAATGACGAAAAATGAAGTAGAACTTCATCGTAACGAGAAGGGTGCCACTGGCTTGGTGATCGTGTCCAAGATCAAGCTGATACGTGATCCTGAGGAACCCAGAGCGGAAGGTGGGTCTGTGGAAGTGCTTTTACATTGGGATATTGATCAATGGAGCACCGAGCCAATTGCCTTTCAGGTTTCTCGTGCATAAACCTTTTACCGCTGGTTTACGTGGACAGCGAAATTTAGCAGAGTCCATTCATCATGCCTTATTCAGCACACCTTGTGACCCTACACGCAAAGTGGGATAGCGAGTGCGCGGCAGAAGGGATTGGCTGCGACTCTACCGGACGTGTTCGGAGTGGGAGGCAACAATAGCCATGCTTCGTTGAACAACCCCTGTTTAATCGGTTCCATTCGTAATTCCGAAATCGTCCGCACGGATGGTTCATCGGAATAAATCACGAGGATTGCTCGATCACATCCTGTTTTGAATGGGTTTTTACTTTTCGAAAGCACTCGATCTTCAATCCACAGGCAGACCTTATCTGGAGTATAGTCATGGAATGCTTTTGCGGCACGCCTAGTCGCAGCCTTTTTATGCGTTTTCTTGTTGGGGATTTTCTGCGTTCTCAGTTCTTCATCTACCAATTCCGTAACCTCAATACCCACAGTTCCTCCAGTCTTCGTTCGGAGTATCCCATCAGGTGGATCTTCCCCATTACTGCAGATTTGGAGCGAATAAAACTCAGTTTCAGGCTTGGGGTAGATTGCGCGTAACCAGTCATTGATGACGCCTTCTTCGGTGTTTAGCTTTTTTCCTCTGTGGGCGAAATAAGATGCATGACCAATGTCTAGGTCCATTATTTCTGACACGAGTGTGATAAGGATTTTATGCTTCGAGGTGAATTCATTTCACCTTAATTATAACAAGAGAAATTGCTCCTCCTGCGTTTGCGATGTTCTTCAATAATGGAACGGCTTTGCTGAGATTTTCAGCAACGACAGGTTCAATTACCTCAAACTGCGTTTGCTTGGAGTCGCGGATGATTTTCAAGAGATCGTTCTTCGTTTGTTTGGTCGTTTTCATCAGTAGGTGTCCTCCCATCGAGATTGACCTTCGACGCTTAGACCGGTGCTAGGGTCGAGGTAGGTGACCTCTTTCGCTTTAAATGGATAAACCTGAGATTGGTAGATCCTTTGCTCCTTGATGTCTTCAAGAAGGTAATGGGTCACTAGACGCACAAGTTCGGTCGTCATCCTGGTTCGATTTCTCCGGCACGTGTCTTGAAATCGATCTTTAAGGTCGATGGGTATCCTGAAATTCATCAGGCGTTGATTGGTTATTTGGTCAGTCATGGTTTGTAAGGGTTTCTAGTGGGGTCAGATGCACTCTGGTGTGTTAGTCTGATAGTTCCTATTAACTGCATCTCAGGTGTGATCTGATTGAACTTAGTGGTTCTTTTTGGACATAGGGGATCATCAAGGGACCCTCTGCGGAGGTTCCCTTTAACCGAGAGATGGAAGCAGGGGTTTATACCCGTCAGTTCCAGCGGTAATTCTCCCAGTCGATACCATCGCTGGCGGACTTGAATTTGGTGATGTAGTCGGTCCAACCGTGATCGATCAGCTCGTCGATGTGTGACTGGATATATCCGAACCGGGTCTTTGCCCATTCCGACTCGATGAGACGAGCAAAGGCTGCAGGATCATCAGGGTAGGGGTTCTGAAAAATCAGGTGGTAGTGGAGACGATTCGTTGATGACCGCTCCAAGACAGGAATGACGTTTAGTTTTTTCCCGAATCTTTTGAACCCTTTTCCATAGATCGAACTGTTCATTCGATTCATGAAGTGTCGGAAGTTCTGAGATGCGCTGATTTCGTCTAATCGAGTGACAGAATCGCCTTGTTTCAGGGTTAAGGATACCCCGAAGCAGTTCTCCAGTGACAGGGTACGGAGGTGCTTTCGTGCAGCATCTTTCAGATGCGACGACATACCTCCTTCTATGGTGACACTTGAATCCATAAATCAGAGGTATTTATACAAAATACCCCCTCCAAAATGCCCCAAAGACGAAAAAAAGGATTTTTAATGCCCTTATTAAGAAGCAGATAGCCTAGTATGTTATAGGGAAATCATATTATCCCGACGAAATGTCTCCCGCGGAGTATGCCCAGCGGGTGGTGGCCGGTGAATTTCGCGATCTCGTGTTGAGCTTTCAATTGCGCGAAGGGTTCGAGCTGCGCGGCGTCATGCCGAATTATTTGCGTGACCCGAAGAGCCACAACTACTCCAGCCAGATTGAATGGCTCAATCCGGACTACCGCACCGCACCGGCGCTGGGTGACCGCAAGGCCCGGATCGCGTGTGTGCAATATCAGATGCGCAAGGTGAAATCTTTTGCCGAATTCGCGAGTCAGGTGACTTATTTCGTGGGCGTGGCGGCGGACTACGAAGCCGATTTCATACTGCTGCCGGAGCTGTTCACGGTGCAATTGCTCTCGGCGACCAACACGCTTTCGCCGCAGGAGGGCATGCGCAAGCTTTCGGACTATACCGGCAAGCTCAATTCCCTGCTCCGCAAACTCGCGCTCAAGCACGGCACGACGATCATTGGCGGCAGTCACCCGACCAAGGTTGGTCGCAAACTCCACAACATCTGCACGGTTTACCTCCCCAATGGTGAATCTATCCAGCAGCCGAAACTGCACATCACGCCGAACGAACGGCATTGGTGGGGTATCACCGGCGGATCCACGCTGCAGGCGGTCGACACCCCCGTGGCGAAGATCGGCGTGCTGATTTGCTACGATGTGGAATTCCCTGAAGCCGCGCGCCACTTGGCCGACTTGGGCGCGGAGATTATCTTTGTGCCGTTCTGCACCGATAATCTGCAAAGTTACCTGCGCGTGCGCTATTGTGCCGCCGCCCGGGCGATTGAGAATCAGGTCTACGTCGCGCTCGCCGGCAACGTGGGCAATCTGCCTGATGTCGCCAACATGGATGTGCAACATGGCCAGGCGGCCGTGCTTACGCCGTCCGATTTCGCCTTTGCGCGGGATGGCATCGCGGCCGAGGCCGACTCCAACGAGGAAACGGTGCTGATCTGTGACGTGGATTTGGACGAATTGAAAAAAGCCCAGACCGCCGGCACCGTAACGCCGCGGTTGGACCGCCGCGGGGATTTGTTCAAAGTCGTGGCCACAGTGGCTTCGGCGGAACCCATTGCCTCGCTCATAGAAAGTGATGGTCCCTTGGGCGAGCAGCCGGAATTGCAAAAT
>JAURMN010000086.1 GCA_030830725.1 Balneolales bacterium
CAATATTGAAGGAGATCACTGTGAAGGACGTAATTACCTTCAGTTTTCCGTTTGGAAAGCAAAATAACATCCTAAGCTCTCTCGCCAGTGTTGCAGGATATTCATTTGCATGCGGAGTTTATAGCGGTCCGGCATCTTTCTCAGCAGATCGATTTAATCTTCGTCGATTGTCTATTGAGGCATCCACAGGACCTTTTTCTTATTTGATGAGATTGCGCTATCCCTATAACTGGATAGAGTTTGCCTATTTCCGTTTTGTGAAATCATTCAGAGAGAGCGTTTCAGATTTTTCCATTTCAACCAAAAACCGAATCAAGAGAGATGAACATCTTATACATTCTCAGCAAGGGACTGAATCAACCTGATATTCAATCCCTTCACGCCTTAGAACTTCAAGATCGACATCCACGCACAACGTATTTGGAGCGTTCATTGAATGCCAATATTCTCGACGAGAGATGGCTCTCACAAGTCAATGGAATCCGTGGCACCCTCTATAAATGGCTTCCTGTCACGCTTTCTCAGATAGTGGAAGCAATTTATTTAAGTCGAAAAACCGATGTCATCTTCTCACATACGGAAAAAGTTGGCCTACCACTTGGTTTGTTATTAAAGTGGATGCGAATTAAAACGCCCCACGTTTTAACCATTTGGCGAATTACATCATCCGATTCCATTCAGGCTAAGTGGAAGGCTTTATTTATGCGACTGACGGTAGATTATTTTACCTCGATTCTACTTTGGTCATCCAATCAGCGGAAAATTCTATGTGAACAGTTTCATATGGACTCCAGACGGGTTCATTGGATTCGATATGGCATAGACGAGCAATTTTGGAGACCCATTACTCACCAACAGACGATGATTTGTTCTGTTGGAATGGAGATGCGAGATTATCCGACTTTAGTTCGGGCCTTACAAGGGACATCCATTCGATGTCATATTGCCACAGGTCAGGCCAGAGGCGAATTGTTTGATACTGTGAGAAGACTTTATCAAATGAGAGATTTACCGGATGGTCTTTCAATTGGACAAAAAAATTACAGGCAGTTACGTGACCTGTATGCAAAATAGAGATTTGTGGTTATTCCTCTTCTTGAAACTGATTCGGATAATGGTCTGACAACGATTGTGGAAGCCATGGCTATGGGTAAACCGGTAATTTGCTCCCGAGTAGAAGGGCAGATCGACCTGATTGAGGATGGGGTAACCGGATTATTTGTTCCACAGGGAGATGTAGATGCTTTAAGAGAGGCCATCATCTCGCTTTGGAATGATCCAGTTCGTGCCGAAAGGATGGGGCAGAAAGCCAGAGAGTATATTCTGACCCATCATCGACTGGAGGACAGCCTCGGGAGTGTAATTGAACTTGTAAGACAGGCCGCAAATGGCTCGCCGTTACTACATTCGGAGTCCGAAATCTATCAATCGGCTCAAGTAAAGGGGTAGTCTATGATGGAAGGGACTTTTTTAAATACCGTTTGGACAGTGCTACAGGTCTTGCACGACCTGTTTTTATGGCTTCTTTTTGGTGGATCCTTCTATCTCTTTGGATTGACTATTGCCGCATTGTGGCGAGAGAAAAGGCAAGAAGATACATATTGCCAATCTCCAGTAAAAAATTCCTTCCATCATCGATTTGTACTTCTAATACCGGCTCATAACGAGGAAAAGGGAATTCTGGGAACCATTCGAAGTCTACAACAGCTCAGCTATCCGAAAGAACAGTATCGGATTGTGGTGATTTCGGATAATTCAGATGACAAGACCACCGATATTGCACTTCAAAATAGCGTGACTGTTCTGGAAAGATTTGATCCTTCCAAAAGAGGGAAAGGATATGCTCTTCGATTCGCATTTTCACATCTTCTCAAAGATCCTTCATGGGACGCCTGTGTGATTATCGATGCCGATTCGGTTTTGTCGGAAAACACTCTTCAGGTGTTGAATTCGGAGTTGAATCGAGGCGGGAGTGTGTTTCAGTTAAATGATCAGATTGAACCTCAAAGCAGTTCTTGGAGCAGCGAAATCATACGTTTGGGATTTTTTCTTTACAATTATATCCGGCCTTTAGGAAAATCATTCCTGGGTCTGCCGGTTGGATTAAGAGGGAATGGAATGTGTTTTAGACGATCGGTGATCGAAATCCACCCATGGGAGGCTTTTTCACTCGCTGAAGATTTGGAATATGGATTGACCCTGATTTCGAAAGGTGAATACCCGGTTTTTGTACCGGAAGCCACTGTCTTGGCGAAGATGCCCGATAATTCTCGTGATGCGATGAGTCAACGTCGTAGGTGGGAGTTGGGAAGATGGCCCTTGCTTTACCATTATTCAGTTCAACTATTGACTCGTCCCACGGTTAAACGCATGGAAACCGTGATCGATTTATTCATTCCGCCACTCGCTAATTTTATGCTCCTGTTAGTGTCCGGTTTTTCCTTGTGGGCACTCGTGATTTTATCCACCGATCTTTCCCTTTCACATCTCACGTATGCGGGTGTAATCTGGGTTACATCGATCAGTTTTTTGATTGGCCATCTAACACTTGGACTGTCTTCTAATCGAGCGGATTCCGGACTGAAAAAAGCCCTAAATCATGCACCAAGATATGTTATTTGGAAGATGTACGTTTATTTTCAGGCCATTCTAAAAGGGAGGGAAAGAGAATGGATTCGGACAAGACGCCGTTAAACAGCAGTAATGTTACGCTATTTGGGAAGTAAATCGGGTTTGCAACCCAACTCCATATATCGCTTTTGAAGAAGTTGTACATCTTCCCAGGTAGGCCGCTTCCAGTTTGGATTACGTAGTAGTGCTGCCGGATGATAGGTTACCAGAAGTTCTGCATTTCCAAAAGGATGAAAGGATCCCCTCATCTCCCCTAATGGTAACTCAGATTGAAGCAGGGTAGAGGCCGATATCTTTCCCAGACAGAGCACAAGTTTGGGCTGTATGAGCTCGATTTGCTTCTTCAAGTAAGGATAACTTCGTTGCCTCTCTTCTTCACTTGGATTTCGATTTCCAGGAGGTCTGTGTTTTAAAATATTTGCAATATAGACCACACTTCGATCCATCTGAATCGCTTTTAGGATATCATCCAGTAATTTTCCGGCTCTTCCCACAAATGGAATTCCTTGAAGATCCTCTTGCTCTCCGGGAGCCTCTCCGATAATCATCAGATCGGCTACTGGATTTCCCGTTCCAAAAACTAAATGAGTCCCCTCCAGATCTGTTTTTAACTCCTCCGCTAGTTGACAAAGTTCACGGAGCTGTTCCAGGGTTTCTACAGAATCCAAA
>JAURMN010000087.1 GCA_030830725.1 Balneolales bacterium
ACTCCCAAGCCCACTGAATGGCCTCTTTCTTGAAATAATCCCCAAAAGACCAGTTTCCAAGCATCTCAAACAGCGTGTGGTGATAGGTGTCAATTCCTACCTCTTCCAGGTCGTTATGTTTCCCACTCACCCGAATACATTTTTGGGTATCCGCAACGCGTTTCCAAAGTTTGCCATTTTCGGCATGCCCCTCTTCTTCGCCCAGAAAAATGGACTTAAATGGATTCATTCCAGCATTCGTAAATAACAATGTTGGATCGTCAGCCGGAACCACAGGTGAACTTGGAACAATCCGATGTTCTTTTTCTTTGAAAAACTCAAAAAATGAGTCGCGAATCTCGTCAGATGAGACCGGTTTTGGTGACATAGTATTGGAGTACTTGGATAAATTCTTCTTTTTTGTGATTCTTGGTGGGTGCTCAGCCCTATTGAAACTCAAGGGCGAGAAACTTCCAATCAGATTCGCTCAAAAATAGCAAAATCCTCATGAAAAGAATTTTCAATTACTTCTTTAAAGGTTTATTAATTGTTTTCCCGGTCTTTGCCACGCTCTATGTCATTATCAATTCTATTACCTGGGCAAATGAGCGACTCAATTCCCTCTTTTTTGAAGACTTAGGACTTAATTTTCCGGGATTGGGTATTTTCACCGTGTTTTTAGTTCTTGTGTCTCTTGGATTTCTCTTCACGAGAGCATTTTCACGACCTGTTTTGAGTCTGGTAGAGAGTCTGTTTGTCAGAACCCCTCTCGTCAAATTGGTCTACAGTTCGCTACGAGACCTGACAGAGGCCTTTGTTGGAGAAAAAAAACGGTTTAATCGACCAGTTCGAGTCGAATTACAATCCGGTGTCTTTCGCCTTGGGTTTATTACCGAAGAAGACTTGGCAAGACTGAATCTACCGGGACATAAAGCGGTTTACTGCCCGCATTCTTACAATTTTTCTGGAAATCTCTTCTTCGTGATGGCTGAGAAAATTACCCCTTTGGATATGAACGCCTCAGATGCGATGCGCTACGTAGTTTCAGCAGGAATTACTAAAATTGACGAAGCTTGACGTGTTCTTCTGACTTTAGAAATTTCGGTAGTATGATTTGCGGATACCTCAATCTACACACCTTTGTCAGTCTAGACTCCTTTAGTAGACCTCCTCAAAAATGCGTGTGTTCGGTTTGGCCACCTTTTTTAACTCAGCCCCATCCAGAGCAGACAGATCTGCAGGAAGCGCCTCTCTAAGCTCAAAATAGTCGAAAAAGCCTTCCTTAAGCAGTTTTTTATAGATGCTGGATTCCATTCCTTTGAGACCACAGATATAAATCAGTGTGTTGGGTTTTTCCAAGATAGGGCGTAGGAGATCAGCCTGATCTTCGAGCAGGCTTTGAACATAGGGTTTGCTGCCGTCGGATCTTCGATCTTCACGAGAGATCGCTTTCATATAGTGGAAATTATCCGCTTTTTTCTCGAGTTCGGTAAGCTCATCCAGGTACAGTAAATCGGTTCGGTAGGGAGAACCAAAAAGTAAACAAGCATCCCCGTTGTAATCCCCCTGGTCGAAGAGATCTTTTAACATTCCTCTGAAGGGGGCAATCCCGGTACCGGTAGCAAAAAAGAGATAATTCCACTTCTTGGCGTCCACAGGGAGTACAAATCGTTTCCCACTGGGGCCGGTTGCCAATAACTCCTCCCCTGGTTGGAGATTGGAAAGATAGTTGGAGCATACTCCCGTGTAGAGTTTCCCCTCCACCTCTTCAATATTTCGCTTCACTGTCGTCGATACCAAATGGGGTTGCCCACCTTCGCCCCCTGTCGCGGAACTCACGGAGTACAGTCGAATTTTATGGGGTTTTCCCTGTTCATCCTCCCCGGGTGGAACAACTCCTATCGCCTGGCCAGCACGTACTTTCCCAACCATCTCAGTTCCAGATATGTCGAAGGTAATGTGACGAACAATATTAGGGCTCGACTCCACTGTTGCAATTCGATTTTCAACCACTTTAATTGTGGCAGGCGATTTTGGCGTATAGAGGTTGAGTATAACCTCTGGTAGTTCTGGTGTCATGAAAGCGATGGATTAGATCCTGAATTTTGAACTGAAAAATACGAAAATCAGTGGTTTTTTGGCCTGAACTTCAAGTGAACTTTGTTATATTCGAGAGCAAGGCAGAAAAGCGGTACCATCTGCTTGACACACGACCATACACCACGTTTTTTTGGATTACTGTAGAATCGAGCTCACCTTTATTTGAGAGTAACTCACCATGAAATTTTTTGTTTGTATTAAGCAAGTGCCAGACGTATACGCTCCTCTTCAGATTCGAGACGGAGAAATCCACCAGGACAGCGACCGTCAGGTATTGAATGCCTATGATGCGTCTGCAGTTGAAGAGGCTCTTGTACTTACTGAAAAGCATGGCGGGCGCGTGGACGTTATCCTTGCTGGTCCAGAAAAAGCACATGAAACGATTCGCAAAGCATTGGCCATGGGGGCAGAAGAAGGTATTCATCTACAGACTGAGTCGACCTCAGGCCAAGATTCAGCCAGCTATGCGCACTTGTTGGCAACCTTTGTGAAGGAAAAAGAATTTGATGTGTTGAGCTTTGGAAAACAGGCACAGGATACCGACTCGGGGCTCACAGGCGCCATGGTTGCGCAATTACTCGATCTTCCCTATACCACAAATGCGGTCGGACTTGCTATTGAAGGAGATCATCTGATTGTTACACGTCAGGGAGATATCGGACAAGAAATCATCGCACTTCCAACACCGTGTGTGGTCACATGCTCCAATGACATGAACGATCCTCGGATCCCCACGTTAAAGGGAATTATGGGGTCCAAACGTAAACCTGTTGAAGTCGTTCAGGCTTCATCGCTACATGGGACCTCTTTAGCCTCTGGATTCACCGGTGAGGCCCTCACTCACACCACCTCATTCGAATCCATGCCTGCCAGAAAAGCAGGAGAAAAACTCCAAGGTGAGGCGGACGAAATAGCTCGTCAAGTCGCCAAAATTCTTTCCGAAAAAACAGGAGTATTCTCATGAATCCATTTTTAACGGTTATTCCTGTTCAAAATCAATCCCTGAAACGAGCTTCTTTAGAGGTTCTCTCTCGCACAGTTGAACTGGCGAATGAAAAAGGAACTACAGCTGACGTCCTTCTCCTGGGAGCTCAACCTGAAACTTTTTCCCAGTTAGTTGCCTCTCATGGCGCTGATCGCGTATTCCTAGTTGGAAACTCGCTGTTGAATCAGCATCTCAATACACCGCTACTGAAGGCCATTCTCATGGCTATTGACTCTATTCATCCTTCTCTGGTGAGTTTTGCATCCAATGAGAGCACCAAAGATATCTTAGGCGCACTTTCTGCAGCACTCGGCAGTCCGGCATTACCTGATGTCGCGAGCTTTTGGATTGAGGGGGATAAGGTCTGTGTAAAACGCCCCGTAATGGCGGCTAAAATTTTGGCAAATGTAAAGGCTTTATTTCCAAACTCCGGACAGAAGAAACCTGTCCTGGTTTCGGTTCGGTCAGGTTCCTATGAAGTAGTGGAAAGAGCCGGGCGCGGAGAAAAAAACGTGCTTGAATTCGCCTTTGATGAAGGAACTCTGAGACAAACTCTTCGCGAGGTTGTAAAAGCAACCGCAGGGACCGTTGATTTGGCAGAAGCTGAAGTGATTGTGGCAGCGGGTCGCGGGGTAAAAGATGATGAAGGTAAACGGCTGATTTCCGAGCTTGCCTCCTTATTCAACGCAGGAATCGGCGCTTCAAGAGCCCTCACTGAGTCTGGGGCTTACGATCCGAGTGTGCAAATTGGTCAAACTGGTAAGGTTGTCTCTCCTCAACTCTATTTTGCAGTGGGAATTTCTGGAGCGATACAGCACGTGGCTGGAATGTCCAATTCTAAAGTGATCGTAGCTATTAATAAAGATCCTGACGCTCCTATTTTTGAAGTTGCAGACTATGGATTAGTTGGTGACCTTTACCAAATTCTTCCTGCGCTGATTCAAGAAATCAAAGCAATCAAGGGCTGATGCATGGACGATCGCTTTGATTGTATTATCGTTGGTGGCGGGATTGCCGGTCTCTCCGCAGCCCTTACTCTGGCAAAGGCGGATAAATCATTTCTTCTGATCGAGCGTGGGGAGTTTGCAGGGGCCAAAAATGTATCCGGTGGAGTCCTTTGGGGACAGGATTTAGCCAAATTAGTTCCAAATTATTGGGAAGAAGATCAAGCTGGATGGGAGCGTTTCATTACCCATCGCCGTCTCTCTTTCATGGATGATCAGTCAAGCCTGAGCATCGACTTTAAATCAGTGCACCTTGCAAATCCTCCGTACACAGGTGTCTCAGTTCTACGTTCGAAGTTTGACAATTGGCTAGCAGGAAAGGTTGAAGAAGCCATTGCCGCTGGCACCAAATCGATGGAGTCCTTCATCGCCACTAATATTTTGGTGGAGGAAATCTTAATGGAGGGCGATACAGCTGTAGGGATCCGTGCGGGCGAAGAGGAGTTTCATGCGAATAGTATCATCCTGGCGGAGGGAGTGAATAATTTGCTAACTCGTCAGGTCGGTCTTCAGGACAAGTATGTGCCTGCGGATCATATGCTTACCGGGGTCAAAGAGATTCTCCGATTTGATCAAAAAATACTCGAAGATCGCTTCCAGCTTCAGGGAATGAGTGGAATGAGTAATGAGTTTGTCGGATTTGCCACTCACGGAGTTGAAGGAGGTGGATTCCTTTACACGAATCGAGATACAATATCCATAGGCTTGGTTCTTGGGCTAAAGGATTTGAGAGAGAAGAAGAAAAAACCGTACGATATACTGGAACATTTTAAAGCACATCCCGTCATTGCAGATATGATTCGAGGGGGTGAATCGGTTGAGTATTCTGCTCATGTTGTCTCCTCTGGAGATGCACGGGTGATTCCTGCAAAACTCTACAAAGATGGGGTTTTAGTATGTGGTGAAGCAGCAAATTTACTGCTTAACGCCGGGAAAGCGATTCAAGGAATGGATTATGCCATGAGATCGGGAATATTAGCAGCCGAGACTGTCATTATAGCTTCGGAAAAAAATGACTTCAGCGAACAGGTGTTGTGCGGTTATCAAAAAGCATTGGATGACAGCTATATCATGAAGGATATTCGAAATTTCCAGGATGCAGTCCATCTACTCCACGACCCCGTCATGTACTCTAAAGTACCCAATTTGTTATGTGATTTTGGTCGCAAATTCTTTACCATATCCAATGAACCATCGAAAAAAGCGTCCCAGTTGATGAAGGAGTCGATTCGCGAACACTCCTCACTATGGGAAATGGCGGTATTAGGATTCAAAGGTTCAAGAGCACTTTGAGCTATAGTAGTTTTTAAATGAATACCAGTTGTATTGATGAATAGGAATAGCCCATGAGTACAGATTCCAAAACTCCCTCCTTACGAAGCTCTCTCTCCGAAAAACTTGGCAGAGTGAATTACCGCAATCAATCCAGAAGCGAGATTAAACCTCATATTCTGGTCGATACGTCGATTTGTAATTCCGGCTGTCCGCACAAGTGTACCACCTATGTTTGTCCTGCCAATTGTTATACCCTTGACGAGGTTGGGAAGGTCCACTTTCAAGTAGAAGATTGCATCGAATGTGGCACCTGTATGTATGCGTGTGATCAAGGTGCGGTCGCCTGGAGTTATCCTGACCCCGAAATCGGCCGAGGAGTAACCTGGAATTTTGGGTAATGAAAAAGTGAACTATTCGAATATTACTCTCGCTATCTTTCACTAACCTAAAACTCACACTTTTGCAGTCGCTTAATTTTTAGCATTGAACATAAATCACCATGAGTAAAAACCGATTTAACATCGACGACGCCTACCTTTTTGAATCTGAGCTTTCCGAAGATGATCGTATGATTATGGAGGCAGCCAGAGAATATGCTCAAACCCGCCTTGAGCCTCGAGCCTTAAAAGGAAACCAGGAGGAGTATTTTGACATGGATATCGCCACAGAAATGGGCGATTTAGGTCTTTTGGGAGCCACGATAGATCCAAAATATGGCGGAGTTGGAGCCAGCCAGACGGCTTATGGGTTGGTGGCACGCGAGGTCGAACGGGTCGATTCCGGATACCGAAGCTTTATGTCGGTTCAATCCTCATTAGTGATGTATCCTATTTCCATCTTTGGGACTGAAGAGCAAAAAATGCGCTTCCTGCCCAGACTGGCTACTGGCGAAATCATCGGGTGTTTTGGATTAACAGAACCAGATCATGGTTCAGATCCCGGTTCAATGGTTACGAACGCAGTAAAAACAGATGGTGGATGGGTATTAAATGGCGCCAAAATGTGGATCACCAACTCGCCGATTTCTGATGTGGCGGTGGTGTGGGCCAAGGCGAAAGAGAGTAAAGACGCTCCGGCTGAGATTCGCGGATTTATTGTGGAAAAAGGGATGAAGGGATTTAGCGCTCCCATTACCAAACATAAAATGAGCCTCCGGGCCTCATCTACTGGAGAGTTAGTCTTTGAGGATGTGTTTGTTCCCGATGAAAATGTTTTCCCAGATATTCGAGGACTCAAAGGTCCGTTTATGTGTCTGAATAGTGCTCGCTACGGGATCGCCTGGGGTGCTGTGGGTGCTGCTGAATTTTGCTATCAAAAAGCTCGTGAGTATGTGGGAGATCGTAAGCAGTTTGGGTATCCAATCTCTGCTAATCAGATTCCCCAGACGAAACTGGCTAATATGCTCACCGACATCACCTCAATGCAGATGCTTGCCTGGAGATTAGGGAAACTCAAAGACGAAGGACGTGACCACCCCTCCATGATTTCACTGGCGAAGCGTCACAATGTTGGGAAAGCACTTGATATTGCTCGAGTGTCACGGGATATGCATGGGGGTAATGGAATTACCGGAGAGTATCGTGTGATCCATCATGTCGTGAATCTGGAGTCAGTGAATACGTACGAGGGGACGTACGATATTCATGGATTGATTTTGGGTCGTGATATCACCGGAATTCAGGCCTTTACTCCACGCGGAAACGACGTTTAGATCTCCCATTCTGAATCTGAAACTTTAG
>JAURMN010000088.1 GCA_030830725.1 Balneolales bacterium
AACAAGGAAGGCCTAAATGGTGACGATGCCTTACGGGAAATCGTATCAGGACGTTATGTCATTCTGATAGACGAACGGGTCCGGCAACTTCATTTGGAATGGTTAAATCGTGTAACCGAAACCATTCCTTTATGTCTAGCCGTATTGGATATACCATCTGGCGAATCCTCTAAGTCTGTTATGCATTGGTCAGAATTAACTGACAACCTTTTTGCCTTAGGGTTACGCAGAAATGACGCCCTGATTGCCGTAGGTGGAGGTGTAGTCGGGGATCTAGTAGGATTTGTAGCCTCAACGTTATTTCGAGGAGTAAGGTTGATTCACATTCCCACTACGCTTTTGGCAATGGTTGACAGTTCAATAGGTGGTAAGGTTGGGATTAATCATGAAAGTGGAAAAAACAGAATCGGTGCCTTCTATCCCGCCGAGTGGATCCTTGTGGATCCGAAATTTTTGAAAACCCTGACCAAGCGGGAATGGATCAATGGATTTGCCGAGATGATAAAGTATGGATACATCCGAAATCCCAAGATGCTTCAGGAATTGGTTTCGTTTCCTGATGAACTGGGTCTCGACACGATTGGCCAGCATGAGGTTCCAGCATGGAATAAATCGAAATGGACAGAGGTCATGGATCGTCTTCAATTTTGGATAACGGAGTCTTGGAAGATCAAACATGAGATTGTGATAGGCGATGAGTATGAACAGGGTGAACGAATGTTTTTGAATTATGGGCACACCTTCGGACATGCACTGGAGCAGTATGCAGGGTACGGGAAAATCGATCACGGCGTCGCCGTGTTGGCAGGAATGGTCTGTGCAGGGATTTTTCGTAATGCCTTAGAAAAGGAGAATTCGAAGCATACGATACCACTAGAACCTCTGGATCCGTTCTTGAATCTTACAGAGGAAAACTGGCAAGATTTTGCGCAGCAAGAGGAGATGATCCATGCGTTAGTGAACGAGATGAGTGGGGATAAAAAGAATCAATCTGATCGAATACGACTGATTTTACTTCAACAGGTTGGACGCCCGTTTCTTCACGAAACCATAGACAGAAAAAAACTCGAAGAAGTCTGGAAAGAAGCTTTTGAGTGGATTTCCAAACAGTCAGAGAGAGAAAGAATCCGCAAATGAGTGAACTTCTCCACTGGATTTATCAAACCTGGAGAATCCTGCTCAATCTGTTAAGTTGGGCTGCTACTCTTTTATTGCTGGTCATCACGTTGAGCCTTGTTGTTTTTCAACTCCCTGCTGTTAAACAGTTTTTGTTACAGAAAACGCTCACTCAAGTGAATGCAGCGATACAGGGTTCCATTCACGCGGAACGACTTTCGGGCTTTATCCCTTTTACTATTCAGTTACACGACCTTAGGCTTACTGAGCACAAGGTCGACTCCTTGCTTGAGATCGAATCCAAGTCATCCCAAACCCAGGAATATCTTTCCACTCCAATCGTATCGATTCCAGAAGTTCATATCAAGCTTGATCTCATCGATTTACTCTCCGGAACGGTCCGAATACATACATTTCGAGCCATTGCTCCACGTGTCACTATACAAATCGATTCAGAGAGTGGGATGGTCGATTTAGCAGAAGCCCTATCCAAGAGAGATGTTCCCTACGAATCAGAGCCCCCCTCAGATAGTTTAGCTTCATCACCCGCTTTAGAACAGCAGGGTCTTGTTATACCAGAGTTTGTTCTTGAGAATGGCTCTGTGTTAGTTGTCCAATCCAATTCAATCGGCAAGCCTGATTCCATTAGGGTTTCTCAGATTTTTGCTTCGCTTTTTTTTGAAACATCTCAGGATCGTAGGATTGTAGATCTGACAGACCTTACCGCTACAATTCCATCTTGGAATCATGAGTCTATTCAGATTACCGGTCAGTTTTTCCAGGATATGGAAACAACCGAGGTGAACAGTTTACGAATTCGCACATTTGGATCGGAACTGGAACTGAGTGTTGGAGTGGATGTTAGTCTAGGTGAACCCCTGTCCAAACTATTTGATTCAAAGACCTGGCTTACAAGAGATTTTCAAGTTGCCACGAGCAAAGTCCTCCTGGATACCCAAGAACTGATACGGGTTGGTCTACCGGTTTCTGCAAGTCAACTTCCTGCAAAAATTGAACTTGAAATGGAGGTGTTAACAGAACTGGACATGATCTTCCTCGACGGGGTTGAGCTCTACTCGGGGAATAGTCTATTACGGTTGAGTGGGAAGGGTAATCGAACCAATTGGACTCAAAATTTGGAGATGAATCTGGAATCTGTTTCAGTGGATCCAGTCGATTTTCCAGATGGAGCACTTTTAAAGAAATTTGGCCAAGTATTTGGCGACGCCCGTATTACCGGAAGACTCTCTTCACTTCCTAATGGTTTTGATGGAAAAGAATCTCTGAAAGCACACTTCGATCTTTATCAGCCTCATAACTCACTTCGAATTGATGCCAGTCTTACTTCAATGGATGCCTTTTCTTCCTTCACATCTGTTCTGGACATTCAGGTTGATTCTCTGATATGGACTCTGTCCCCATTCTTATCCAAGTCACCCCGTGCGAGGAGATTTAATCTTGAATCGCCTTCGTTCTGGAATAAAATTCAGGATGAACTCTCACCTACATCACAATTATCAGGGGGTGTGCGTGCAGAGTTAGGCGTTGAAAATCAGTCGGTCAGCCACTTCGATGTTATCGGCAATCTTACAGATAACCGACTTGGAAACGTAGAACTGGGCCCTCTCTCCTTTTGGGTTCATACAACAGAAGATACCCTGAGATATGACGTGGATGGTGGGGGAATCGAATATCAGTTTACAACGACCGGAACACTGCCACTAAGAGATTTCAATGCCCCACTTTTTTTCCAATGGTGGACAGCGGATACCTTACGAGCTTATCAAGAGATTGAAAAGATCTTCTGGAATCAGAAAACGAGTCTAACCGACTTGAATCTGACAAAACTGCTTCCTTCCATATTTCCAGACCAAACAAATCTTTCACTACAGATTGAAAGCAATCTGGAAGCCGGTTTCCCTGAATATGGATCCGGTAATGGACAAATCCTTGCAGAAAATATCCATATTAACGGGTTTCCTGTCGAGGATCTATTCGTCCAATTCGAGCTTGATCGTAGCAGAATCGATCATACCATGTTGCAACTCACCTCTACCCTTGGAAATCTGGAGTTTACAGGTACGCTTTCCCCTCTATCGTTAGGGCCCACTGTACAACGATTTGGCCAATTATTTACGGAAAAAATAAATCAACAAACATTTGGAATCGTCAATCTTCCGTTTGAAGAAGGAGTAGCTCTTTCGCAGGCAGAAACTTCACGATTCCCGAATACAGTGGTAGATGGAGAGTTCACCCTGGCACTTCGAAATCTGAATTCACTCGCCCAATTTTCCGGTATCTCTTTGCTGGAAACACATTTAAGTTCTTCTGGAAATCTTCAGATATCACGCGATAAAGTCCGATTACAGAATCGCTTCTCCGACTCCCTCATGATCTTCGGAGGTCAACGATTATCGGGTGTTAGTGGGCTGACAGATATCGAATATTACCCAGGCAAAAATCTTTACGAAGAGAATCAAATATTAATCGAAATCAGTGCGGATTCTATTCTGGGGCCTTCATTTCTTTCGAAAGACGCTAAGGTAAATTTTTCCTTATTGAGAGAAGATATTGCGTTGACTCTGGATTCTGAAAAAGGGAAGGATATTCTCCATCTGCAACTGAGTTCACTTTTGAAATTAAAAAGAGATGAACTCATACTGGATATTCTTTCTCTTCATGCCGGTAAGGGGGAGTATGAATGGTCTCTATCGAATCCGGCCGGCCTCTCTTTTGCCAGAGGAGATTTGATTACGATTCAATCCCTGAATCTCGAAAATCAAAAACAAGGTATAGAGATCAACGGGACCTATAGTCGTGCACCCAGAGACTCTATTACTATTCGATTCGAAGATGTGAATTTGGGACAGATCTCTGATTTTCTACCCGGTAGGCTGACATTTGACGGGAGGGTCGACGGTGAACTGACAGGCAGTTTTCCTAGTGGAATCCCGGTGATCTTTGGTAAGGTGGGAATAAATCGATTTGAATTCAATGATCGCCCGGTGGGGACTTTTTCGCTGACCAGTCTTTATGACAGGGAAACAGAGCGTTTTAATCTCATAGCGAGTTTGAGGACAGACGACTCACTAACCGAACTAATCAATGGCAGAGAAGAGTCTATTGGACAGGATTTCCTGATCCAAGGATTTGTTCGAAACCCGGTTACAACGCCTTCGGATATCCCGGTTTTTGATTTACAAGCCGAATTCAACCGAATTGACCTTTGGATCTTGGAGGAGTTATTACCCAATATCATTGTTTCATCCCGGGGTATCGCGACCGGTACAGCTCGATTACGAGATCCGGTTGAAGAAGGAGAAGAAGCCGCACCTCTGCTGGAGGGTAAGGTAGAAGTTGTCAATTCAGAGATTATCCCACTTTTTCTCAACACACGCTATGCGGTAAGCGGAGATCTTGAATATAGCAATCGTATTGGATTTCAGTTTTCCTCTCTTTTGTTGCGAGATGCTTTCGGAGGGGAAGCCCGACTCACCGGACTAGCCGCTTTAGAGAATCTTGAGGAGCCGATTCCGTTATCCCTTTCTCTCGATATGAATCGATTTCGATTCATCAATAATCCCTACAATCCAGACCTGCCATTTTATGCCACAGTAAATGGAACCGGTATGCTGGAGTTGACAGGAACTTCTTCAAATCCGGTGCTCCGCACTCCTGCACCCATTCTGGTGACCTCCAACTCACGCGTTTCCGTACCATTATTGGACGTCATAAACGTGAGTCAGGATACTAAGTTTATCACCTTTGTTGATGATTTTGATTCCTGGAGAGAGACAGGCTCCGGCGGAACCAAGAGATCTACTACAGGCACCGTTCCAATCGATTCTGATGTAACTGAATTTTCGTTTACAGATCAGTTTACGATGGATTTACAATTTGTGGCTCGGGAACCCTTACGATTTGAGATGATCTTTGATCGAATTACCAATGAAGCGATCTACGGGAATGGAACCGGTCAGATGAGGGTAACTCTTCAAGATGGTAACTATCAACTTTTTGGAGCTCTGGATCTGAGTTCAGGAGAGTATAATTTTGTTAGTGGTGACATCCTGACGCGTCGTTTTCAATTGGAAGAAGGCGGTCGAATCGTATGGGAAGGAGACCCCACTAATGCACAACTCAATGTCAATGCTGTATATCGTGCCCGTCCTCCGCTCGCAACATTGGGAGTAGTCTCAACTACTTCAGCCGATCAACTTGGAACCGGTCAGCGAATCCCGATCGAATTGGTCTTACAGATCTTCGGGAGTATTGACGAGATCCAGAATGAATTCTTCTTCAGACTTCCATCGGGGATTGCCGGGTTTAGTGATCCAACGTTATCAACTCGGATTAACAGCTTGAACCGAAATCAGGAAGAGAAACTGGTGCAGGCATTTAGTATTCTATTGACCGGTAATTTCATTCCAACCGGGGAATCTACGTTTGAGAACACATCGGTATTATCAGGCCTGACAGGCTCTGCCGTATTGATTAACCCCTTTGTCTCTACCCAGTTGTTGAGCCCTCTACTTTCAAATCAAATCAACTCGTTACTTAATGAAAATGTGACGTTTGACGTAGATGTAAATATTGATGCGTATAATGAGGTGGAATTGGCCGTAGCGCTACGGTTGTATAATGATCGACTGGTACTGAGAAGAGAAGGACAGATCACCGGGGATCAGAACAGGCTTGGAGATTTAGGAGCAACCTATCAAATTAATCGAATACTTTCGCTTACCGCTTTTCACAGACAGGACCCCACCTTTACTTCCAGTACCAGTCAGAGTAGTGCAGATGGTGGTGATAATCAGGTAATCAACGGTGTAGGTGTGGAGGCACGTTTTCAGTTTCACACGTGGAAAGAGTTCTTCCGAAGACTTACGGCATGGATCCGGTAGAAAAAACAGAATGAAGGGATTAAGTAGCGAACGTTAATGGCGAAACAAAATCAGAATAAACAAACCGAACTTCAGATTCTTACCCTTCTTGGGGAATACCCTGAAACCAAAATTCCAGTTGATTTACTGTCTAATGTACTGCACTTCAACTCTAAAAAAGGAAAGCGTAAACTTTCTCAAACTCTCAAAGCACTCGCTTCGAAAGGAAAAATCACCCTCTCGGATAGCGGAATGATTACTCTTGGCGGGAAAGGTGGGACTGCTAAAGGCCGAGCATCATTGGAGCGTTCTGCTCCAGCAAAAGACCGGGCATTCTCGGAACGTTCTGTGCGTGAACCAGGGAGAAGATCGACTGAGCGATCTGTTAAAGCAAAAGGGAAAACGTTGACAGAACGCCCTGTGCGTGAACTCCGCAGGAAACCTCAGCGATCCGAATCCGGCGAGTGGACCGGAATCCTGGATGTCACAGCCCGTGGAGACGGATATGTGATTGTAGAAGGGTTGGAAGAAGATATTCGGATTCCTCAAAGAGCGATGGGAACCGCACTGCACGGCGATACGGTCACCGTAATACTCACAGGAAAAGATCGAAGACGTGGCCGGGACGTCGGCAGAATACTTGATATTGTAAAACGATCTGGTCGTTTGTTTGTGGGAGAATTGATGAAAGCCGGTGAAGGCAGCTATTTGATCGAACCGGACCAAAAATCGGCTCATGTAGACTTTTATGTCTTAAAAGAAGATTTAAATGGTGCGAGGGTGGGAGAAAAAGTTAGTTTCAGATTGGCTGAATGGGTCAATCACGGCTCACTCCCTAAGGCCACAGAAATTCGTTCTCTGGGAAAAGCAGGTACCAGTGAAGCGGAAATCCTCTCCATTCTCTCTGAAAAGCAGTTTCATGCAGCATTCCCCACTCAGGTTGAAGCTTTCGCCGAGCAAATTCCTGAGCAAATTCCGATGAAGGTCATTGAACAAAGAATCGATTATCGGGACAAGGTCACCTTTACAATCGATCCCATTGATGCCAAGGATTTTGACGATGCCCTTTCCATAGAGGTTCTCGATAATGGAAATCATCTTCTTGGAGTCCACATTGCTGATGTAACTCATTATATGCCGAGGGGAAGTGCCTTGGATGAAGAGGCTTATCACCGGGCCACGAGTGTCTATCTCGTAGATCGAGTGATTCCGATGCTACCCGAACGTCTCAGTAACGGGCTCTGCTCCCTCAGACCGGAAGAGGATAAATTGACCTACTCCTGCTTCATGGAGATCACCCCAAAAGGAAAAATCGTGGATTATTCCATTCGCGAGACAATTATCCACTCCAAGCAGCGCTTTGTCTACCAAGAAGTTCAGGAAATCCTAGACGGAAAAAAGGAGCATCCTTTTAAACCTGAATTACAACTACTGCAGAAATTGGCACAAACCTTGATGAATCTGCGTTTTGAGCAAGGTGCCATCCAATTTGAAACTCCGGAACCTCGATTTGTGCTTGATGAAAATGGCAAACCATTGGAGGTGATTGTCAAGGAACGATTATTCGCCCACAAATTAATTGAGGAATGCATGCTTGCGGCAAATAAGACTGTTGCTTTACATGTGGAGAGTTTGCGGAAAATGCCACAATCTGAATCGGGAAAACATTCAGCCAAATCGGGTGAAAAACATAAACTCGATCAGGAATTCCCTTTCTTTTACCGAATTCATGATCGCCCGGATAGTCAGAAACTCGAAAATGTGATGGAGAATGTACGCCCGTTGGGAATACAGGTTGGCCAAGTTCATACCCTGTCATCGGGCGAGATTAATCAATTACTCAAGCAAGTTGAAGGCACGCAAATGGAACGCATTGTGAATGATCTGATCCTTCGCGCCATGGCAAAAGCCGAGTACTCTCCTAAAAATATTGGACATTTCGGACTTGCTTTCAGCCACTATGCACACTTTACCAGTCCGATTCGACGTTACCCGGACGTCGTCGTTCATCGGTTGTTAAAAGCGTATGCGCTCGGACGAAAAGAGTACAATTTGGACGAACTTTTTAAAGCTGGAGAGCATTGTAGTGGTCAGGAACGCAGTGCTGCCGAAGCTGAACGGGATTCTGTAAAACTGAAGCAGGTAGAATACCTCAGCACCAGACTGGGTGAAGTATTTGACGGTGTCATTTCGGGGGTTTCTGAGCATGGCTTTTATGTTGTTTTGAAGGATATTTACTGTGAAGGTATGGTGAGAATGAGCGAGCTTAAGGATGATTATTATCTTTACAATCCTCAACGTCACGCTCTGATCGCCAGAGGAAAGAAAAAGGAATTTCGTTTAGGACAACCTGTTCGCGTACAAGTGTTACGAACGGATAGGGATCGCAGACAAATCGATTTTACAATGGCGTAAGTGAAACTGTTTGAAACTATGAAGAACAATCCACAGACTCATCGTGATCTCTCTCATCTTCTAAGAACCCTTTTTTATATCGGGTTTTTCTTGACTTTGATACCGGCCCAGGGGTTGGCTCAAATGGTTTATTTCGGGAAAAACCGGGTTCAGTATGAAGATTTTGAATGGCGTTACATCCAGACGGATCACTTTGACATCTATTATTACGACGCAAAGAACTATCATCTTGCGCAATTCACAGCTGAGAGTGTGGAATCGGGGCTAATGCAACTTTCTGAGGACTTTGATCATCAAATTGCAGATCGTATTTCGGTTATTATTTACGATTCACATGCTGATTTCTCACAGACTAATGTGGTACCGTTACCCATTGACGCTCAAGGTATTGGAGGGGTTACGGATAAGTACAAAAATCGAATGACACAGCCGTTTATGGGCGATTATATCGACTTTCGGCGAACGTTGCAGCATGAATTAGCTCACGCATTTATTAATGACATGTATTATGGCGGGAGTCTCCAGTCGATCGTTCAAAACAATATTCAACTCGTTTTTCCAATTTGGTTTGAAGAAGGACTTGCTGAGTATTTAGCCCTTGGCTGGGATACCAATACGGACATGTATATGAGAGAAGCCGTATTGAATAATTTTCTCCCTAATCTACAGCAACTATATGGATATTATGCCTATCGGGGGGGGCAGTCCTTTTGGTATTTCATTGAGGAGACCTATGGAAGACCTAAAATCACCGAAATTCTGCAACGGGTTAAGGCGACACGTAGTGTTGAGCGAGCACTCGCACTCGCACTCGGGCTCAGTTTGGAGGAACTCTCTGATCGCTGGCAAGACTATTACAAAAGACGTTATTTTCCGGAGGTAGCCCAAAGGGAACCCATCAAAAATATTGCAACCCAAATCACAAAACGAAAAGGATTCGGCAGTTATAATACCTCTCCCGCCATCTCACCGCAGGGAGATGAACTTGCATTTATTTCCAATCGAAGAGGTTTATTTGATGTGATTTTGGTCGATTCCAGAACTGGAAAACGGATAAAAACATTGGTCAAAGGGGAGGATAATCCGATGTTTGAGGAATTGAATATTCTCAATCCAAACCTCTCCTGGGCTCCTGATGGTTCTGCTATTTTGCTATCCACGAAAAGTCAAGGAAGCTACTCGCTGGCCATTGTGGATGCCGAGACAGGATCCATCCGACAGTTACAATTTCCTGGATTAGATGGAATTCAATCGGTTGACTGGTCTCCCGATGCACGAAAAATTGCATTTGACGGGAATCAGGGGCCATACCAGGATATTTTTGTCTATGATCTGGAAACCAGTGAGTTTATCAATTTGACCCGGGATGTCTATTCTGATCGTGAGCCTGCCTGGGGAGGTGACTCCCAAACGCTCTATTTTGTTTCCGACAGAGCCGATCAGCTTGTAGCCGGGAAGTATCTGTCAGGGTTTTCTATCCTGGCCGATTATTCGGTTTATACCACTGACCTATATCGAATCGATCTCTCAGACGGGAATATTCAACGATTAACCAATACTCCAAAGGTCTCTGAATTCCAGCCTACGCTCTCCTCAGGCAATGATTTGTATTACCTCTCAGATGAAAACGGGATTCAAAATATCTGGCATTATAATCTGGATACGTTTGTATCGAGTCCGGTTACCGATGTCCAATCGGGTATTATGCAGATCTCTGTTTCAGATGACGGCAGCAGGCTTGCACTGAACTCGTTGAACGAAGGCTATCTGGATGTCTTTTTGATGAGAAATCCCGAAAGTCGAATCCGTAAGGAGGCCTTGGTGCCAAATGAATGGGCAAAACGGCGAGATGCCCAGGAACCAGATGATCGGGTCAAAGCTTTGAGATACGCCAAAGAACTCATTCAAGTGCGTGGGAATGGAAATGCTGTGATGGTGGATCAGGTTCGAGATCTTCTGGATCAAAGAGCAGAAGCGGAAGTACAACGCAGAAGAGCCGCATTGTTGAATCAGAACAGATCGGCTGTGTCGGATACTGAATCGCAGGAATCCGACAGTCTTGACGTGAATCGTGTGCCTTTTGCGGCCGTAGCCGATACTACAAAGAAGACGGATCGCATAGACTTTCGTAATTATGTCTTTGCTCCAGAAGTGGCTCAGGATACGACTCTAACCCTACGGGATGATCCTCGTAAATTTGATCCGGATAATCCTTTTACCGAAGGTGGATACTACCAGCCTCGAAAATACCGGCTGGCGTTTTCACCAGACTTTACCTATGCCGCAGGTGGAGTGGATACGTATTATGGAACGGCCGCTTTTGCTACGTTCACCTTTAGCGATCTTTTTGGAGATCATCAAATCGGTATCAGCACCAATTTAG
>JAURMN010000089.1 GCA_030830725.1 Balneolales bacterium
CTCCGCGGAATTTGGTCCCGGCCACAAGCGATCCCATGTCCAGCGCCACAATTCGCTTCGATTTCAGCCCCTCGGGCACGTCTCCACGCACAATTCGCAAAGCTAATCCCTCGGCAATGGCTGTTTTCCCCACGCCAGGCTCCCCAATTAACACCGGATTATTCTTCGAGCGGCGAGAGAGAATTTGCATGACCCTGCGGATTTCGCTGTCCCGGCCAATCACTGGATCGAGTTTATTCTTCTCCGCTAATTCATTTAGATCTCGGGCATATTTATTCAGTGCTTCAAAACGAGATTCTGCATTTGGATCGTCCACTTTTTGCGAACCGCGCACCTGCTTCACTGCCTCGATTGCTGCTTCCTGGGTTACTCCTGAATCATTGAGCAGAGTGGCCGCCTGATCTCCCGATTTGAGCAGAGCCAACAGAAGATGATCCGTGCTTACATACTCATCCCCCATCTGAGTGGTCTGTTTTTCCGCAGTATCAAAGACAGACCGTATCGAGTTGGACATATATTGACCGCCCGGAACCGACGCTCCGTCCGCCTTCACCACGGGTAATTTACGAAGTCCCTTGTCTACTTTTTCAAGAAGACTGGCAGGCTTCACGTCCAGCTTTTTAAAGATAGAATAAGGCACTGACGCCGTATCGTGGAGCAACGCTCGGAGCAGATGTAACGGCTCCACGGCCTGATGATTCATATTTCGGGCGGTTTCCAGCGCTTGCTGAACAGCCTCCTGTGCCTTTACGGTATACTTATTAAAATTCATATCTCTTGGTCGGATTGGATACTTGTGAACGCTTTGAACATCTCAAATGCATGACGTTTCGAGCGCTTCGAACGCTGTGCGCGTATCTAGATACTCGAACGCTTTACAAATCCTTGGTGCTAAATCCGTACCAATCGCGATGAGAAAGGAGTGAAATCAGGCTATCCTGCCATTTTGTCACCTGATGTGTCAGCTTTCTTGCTAAACCTTTCCAAGCCTACTTCTCTCTTTTTGAACCTGCTCTTAGGAGTTCTTTTTAAAGGGTTAACTCAAGCGGTTTATCTCTCTCCATAAATCTCATTCAATACTCCCGCGATCCGAACACCGGCCTGTAGCAGTCTTTTCTGAACAATATGAAAGTTATCATAACGGTATTCGTAGCCCAAACGAGCATCTTCGGGTATAGTATACACCTCTTCGCGGTAACTCATCGACTCGTAGGCCCATTCTCGTGGGCTCATCGATTGCCACTCAGTAACCATCGCGGCATCTGGAGAACCCAACGATTCAGCCAATTCGGAAGCACTCATTTGACGAGACTCGATCATATCAGAATCCCAAACCCGATGCAGGTTCGAACTCTCACGAAACCAGCTCACCCGCACCTGATTTCCACCCATATCCTCACCGGTTCCCACATGTAGAGGCATGTGAATATCGCCAATCAAGTGAATCAGAAATTTGAGCTTTTCGCGCTCGAGTTCTGGGGATAATCCACCTTCTTTGAGTTCGGAAGTGAAGGTTTCGATTCCATAAATAATGTCCCCGCTTAGGTTCTTTTCCGTTTCTTCATACGTCATTCCATCTGGAATGGTCACCCAATGCCAGTCTCCATAGGAGTCATAAGCATTGTCGGAACGAACATCATCCATGTAAACTGTCCCGGCCACAAATGACTCACCTCCAAGAACGACTTCCACTGCCTCACGAGCTTCCGGGCTTAAGTATTGTAAGGCCACGTAACCTGTGGTGTAGTGACCGATTTGCCCCCATTCCGCTACCAATGAATGCAACTCAGAAGAATGAACATCGGAGGATGATTCAATGCTGTTAACATCGCCGAAATGAAAAAGGGACAGCAAAAGCGAAACGGATAAAAGAGCCTTCATGGAATTATATTTGAGAGTGGTGAGAAAAAGTGATAGAGAAAAAACGGTTCAAAAGACCGTTACATGTTACCAGTTTCTCGCAGCTTTTTCCACTTTTCGAGCAGCTCTTTTTCCTGTTGAGAGAGGCTGGAGAGTTCAGGTATTGAAACCAGCAGCGAAATCATTAAATCACCGCGCTTCCCGGTAGATGGATTGGGCATTCCTTGGCCTGGAATCCGAAATTGTTTCCCACTTCCGGTGCCAGGCGGAACTTTGAGTTTTACGGCTCCGGTAAGGGTTTCAACTCGAATTTCCCCGCCAAAAAGAGCCGTCAAAAATTCCACTTGGGCCGTTTTTCGAAGTGTATCTCCTTCTCTCTTTAAGTCCGGATCGGGTAATACATTCACGGTCAGAATGAGGTCTCCAGATGGTAAACCCTCTCTTTTCTGGCCTCGGCCTTTGAGTTTTAATTTCTTTCCATGTTCAAATCCGGCCGGGATTTTCACCTTCATCTGCTGGCCATTCAGTCGGATAGTTTTCTCTACGCCATTAATGAGATCTTTGAGATTAACCGATAATTCAGCGGTGTAATCGGCTGCTTTGCGAGGTGAGGTTCTTGCACCTCTAGTACCGCCGGCATCAGGACCTCCCGCAAATCCACCTGCCGCACCTCCACCAAAAAGAGTATCAAAAAAGGAAGAAAATGGACTTCCGGCACCCGCGAAACCTCCTCGCCCTCCGGCGAATCCCCCCTGACCGCCGCCAAACCCACCTGCCGAGCCACCGCCACTAAAACCACCAGGCCCAAATAAATCCTCCAGATTTATCCGAAATCCTCCTCCGGGCGCTTGAGAAGCATATTGCGACCAATCAAAATCAGAGGCACGACCTCCCGTTTGTTGATACCGTTTCCAATCGGCCCCAACTTGATCGTATAGTTTCCGTTTTTCCGGGTCACTCAGTACTTCATAGGCTTCGCCAACTTCCTTGAATTTCGACTCAGCCGTGGGGTCATCGGGGTTTTTATCCGGATGAAATTTGGCCGCTAATTTCCGATAGGCCTTTTTAATCTCACTGGTTTCCGCTTTCCTCTCAACCCCAAGAACTTTGTAATAATCTTTATACTCCATTCATGACCCCAGGCAAGTCGGTTTACCTAAATACCATTATTTGGTCAAATCCAACGCAATAAACAGACGCTGTCCTTGACGATTCACTCGGAACAAGACCGCCTCTTCACCGCCATCCACCAACTCTTTTAATCGTTGGTAAAAACGGTTTGCACTGTCCACAGACTGGCCCTGCACTTCTAAAATCACATCACCCTGACGCAATCCTTGTCGGTAGGCAGATGAGTTTTGATCGAGATCAGAAACAACAACTCCCTCCACGTCAGAATCGAGGCCGAGTCTGGAGCGGATTTCATTGGTTAAGCTTTGAATTCCGAGCCCCAGATTTTTCAAAAATTCATCACGCGCACTTGGCTCAACTGCAGCAGTGGTCTCGGGCTCCATTTCACCTAGAGTAATGGTAGTAGTACGTTTTTTCCCGTCACGAACATATTCAATCTCAACTTTTTCACCGGGTCGAGTGGAGGCAATCGTGGTTCTGAATAATGCCCAATTCCGGATAGGTTCACCATTGAGGCGAATTAAGACATCTTCTGCCCGGAGACCTGCCTTCTCTGCCGGTCCATCTTCTGTCACCGTTCCGACAATCACGCCATAATTCACATCCAGTTTGAGGGCTTTAGCCATGGTTTGATCCACATCACCGCCCCAACTGATGCCCAAAAATCCACGTACAACGCGGCCCGATTCTAAAATGGATTCCATCGCCTGGCGAACCATATTCACCGGAATCGCAAACCCGATTCCTTGGTTACCGCCACTTCGAGAAGCAATGGCGGAATTAATTCCAATCAATTCTCCATCCATA
>JAURMN010000090.1 GCA_030830725.1 Balneolales bacterium
ATCGGATAGATCATACCGGGGACAAGATCCACTCTGAGGGCCAGGCATTCGAAGCAGCAGAACAAACGCTGGAAGACCTCGTCAGGTTGGTGAAGAAACTCACTGCCGCAAACGCTACCAATATACTCATAACCGCTGACCATGGATTTATCTATCAAAACCGTGCCATCGAGGAGAGTGACTTTTCCAGCGTAGATGCTAAAGGCGATTCAATTCTCTACCGCGACCGCCGTTTTGTCCTGGGTAGGGGATTGAAGCCTTCACCGGGCCTGCAAACCTTTTCACCTGGAAAGATCGGGCTGGCAAGCGACGTGGAAATACAGATTCCCAAGTCGATCAACCGGCTTCGGCTGAAGGGATCTGGCAGTCGATTTGTGCATGGCGGGGCTTCGTTACAGGAAGTAGTCATCCCCGTACTAAAAATCAACAAGAAGCGTCAGAGTGACATTAGCGCTGTCGAGATCGACATTCTCCGAGGGGCCAGCTCGGTCATTACGTCCGGCCAATTGTCGGTCGCGCTTTACCAATCAACACCTGTTAGCGACAAAAACCATTCAAGAGTATTACGCGCCGGAATCTATACGGAGTCCGGCGAGCTGATATCAGACAGTCACGAGCTCACATTCGATTTGACCTCTGAAAACCCAAGAGAGCGGGAACTACAGGTTAGATTTGTGCTCACCCGTGCTGCTGATGAAGCAAATGGTCAGGAAGTTTTTCTTAAGCTGGAAGAGAAGCACGCGGGGACATCACATTACAAAGAATACAAATCACTACGATATGTAATGCGGCGCTCCTTCACCAGCGATTTTGATTTTTGAGGACAGACAACTGATGAACGAGTTGGACAAGAAGATCAACGCTCACTTTTCCGGCCTTGTAGTCAGAAAAGACTTGGTCAAGACCGTGAAGGGTAACGCTATTGTTCCCTCCTACGTTCTTGAATATCTCCTGGGTCAATACTGTGCAACAGACGATGAAGCCAGTATTGAGAGTGGTATCGCCACGGTAAAAGAGATACTTGCTAAACACTATGTGCATCGTAATGAAGCGGGGTTGGTCAGGTCGACGATCAGAGAGAAAGGTCGATACAAGGTAATCGATAAAGTCAGCGTGGCACTCAATGACAAGAAAGACGTCTATGAGACCGCTTTTGCCAACCTGGGGATTAAGAACGTCCTCATTGATTCAGATACCGTTAAAAAGCATCCAAAGCTTCTGGTAGGTGGCGTTTGGGTAATCGCTGATATTGAGTACGAGCACACCGAAGAAAAAGATTCTTCACCTTGGATTTTGAGCACCCTCAAACCTATCCAGATGTCGCACTTCGACTACGAGCACTATATTGATGCTAGAAAACAATTCTCTCTGGATGATTGGATCGATGTGCTGGTACAAAGTATTGGCTTCAATCCCGAGTATTTCGGCAAGCGCAGCAAACTCCTGCAGCTCGTTCGATTAATTCCCTATTGTGAGCGAAATTACAACCTGATCGAACTCGGCCCCAAAGGCACCGGCAAATCTCATATCTATTCAGAGTTTTCCCCACACGGCATTCTCATTTCGGGAGGGGAAGTTACAGTACCCAAATTGTTCGTCAATAACTCCACCGGCAAGATTGGGCTTGTTGGTTACTGGGACACCGTGGCGTTTGACGAATTTGCCGGAAAGCAAAAACGTGTCGATAAAGCCCTAGTCGACATCATGAAAAACTACATGGCGAATAAGTCGTTCTCCAGGGGTGTAGAAACCCTCGGCGCGGACGCATCAATGGTATTCGTCGGCAACACCGAGCACAGCCTGCCATACATGTTGAAGCACTCCAATTTGTTTGATGCGCTGCCAGATAAGTTCTATGACTCAGCTTTCCTGGATCGTCTGCACTTTTACATACCTGGCTGGGAGGTGGATATCATCCGTGGCGAGATGTTTTCGGACGGATACGGCTTCGTCGTCGATTATTTAGCGGAAATTCTCCGTCATCTCAGGAATCAGGATCTTTCTGACCAATATAAAGACTGTTTTTCTCTATCATCAGATATTTCAACCCGTGATCGGGATGCAATCAACAAAACCTTCTCAGGACTTATGAAGATCCTGTTTCCCCAAGGTGGCGCATCAGATGCAGAAATAGAAGAGCTATTGAAATTTGCGATGGAGGGGCGCAAACGCGTCAAGGACCAGCTTTTCCGGATTGATACCACCTACGCCGATGTTAACTTTGCCTACAGCTCAACGGGCGGTGAAGAAAAGTCCGTGGCAACTTTAGAGGAGTTGGAATACCCCGGCTATTTCAGCAAAAAGGTATCGGAGCCGGAAGAGGACTTTCCTGAGCCCGCTCACGAACAGCCTGGCTCGAACAATCAACCTCTGGAGTCAGTCGAGGAGGAACTCAAAGAGAAGCATCTCACGTTTATGGAAAACCAGCGAGGGGTGAGCTACGACATTCTCTTTGGCCCCTATTTGAGCGGTGCAAAGCACATCACCGTCACCGACCCTTATATCCGCCTGTTTTACCAGGCCAGAAACCTGATGGAATTATTGGAA
>JAURMN010000091.1 GCA_030830725.1 Balneolales bacterium
GGGGTGATCTAATCGGACTGTCCGGAACACGGGAATCCGCTCGGGGTGAAGTGGTTTTCTTCCTCGTAAGGGAGGGTACTCAGAATGTAAATCCGGTTGGTTGGCTGAGTCCCTCTTCAAAATAATCCATACGATGATTCGACTTTTTGCTTACCTCAACTTCTCACTGGTCCTATCCACAGCCTTGATTCTCAGTTCAAATGCATTCTTATTGAGAACTTTCGACGGATTGGGCTGGTTGGTTGGAGTTGCGTTCTCCACAAGTGTCTTGTACTTTTTGCTGAGCCGTAAAGTCCTAACCCGCTACATGCAGAAGGAACAGGCCTTTCCTCATTCTGAATGGGGCCTGAGTGGAGTCTTCGCACTACCACCATTGACTTGGATCTCTCTGAATTATGAACTTACTACTCTTGAGCCAGTCCTCATCTTGTTCTTGATCTTCATCTCACTACTGATTAGTACCGCAATCTCATCTAAACCCTCATAAACTCACTATGGCAAAACGACTGCTTTTTTTTATCCTCATTTCGCTGATCATCACGCCCTTCCAACTCTTTGCTCAATCGGCACCTGGGACTACATCGGCTGTGACTGCGGTGAACACCGGTTCTCCAGATCAGACACCTTCACGCTTGGCGCTCTCCAGCCATTACGAATTATATGAAATTGGGGAATCCCCTCAGGCGGATCGGATTCTGAAGGATCTTGAGGTTCTGGTTTCCTTTGGAACTCGTCATACGATGTCAGATACGCTCTCCGAAACCCGGGGAATCGGTGCAGCGAGACGTTGGATTTTTGATGAGTTTAAGAGAATCTCTGAGGAATGTGGAGGATGCCTGGAGGTCTTTTATGTCTCAGGGATCGTGAGTGGAGAGCAACGCATTCCGAATCCTACAAATGTGGTAAATGTGGTTGCAGTGCAATGGGGCACCACAGATCTAATGAGAATGGCACTGATGGCCGGGGATATTGATTCCCGAGTGTCGGATGGAATGGACTTTACCTCCGATTCCCCCGGTGCCAATGATAATGCAACAGGTGTAGCCGGTGCACTCGAAGCAGCTCGGGTACTGACGAAGTACACGTTTCCAAGTACGATTGTGTATGCGGCACTTTCAGGGGAAGAACAGGGGCTGTTTGGCGGGGAAATCCTTGCAAAATATGCCCTCGAAAATGGATGGGATATCAATGCCGTACTCAACAACGATATGATTGGGAATATTGAAGGAATAAATGGGGTGATGGATAACCGCACCTTTCGTGTTTTTTCGGAAGGCACAAGAGCGGTCGAATCTGAGCGTGATGCCCGTTTCAGACGTTTTACTGGAGGTGAAGTGGACTCTCCTTCCCGAAATCTGGCCCGTTACATCAAAAAATTAGGCGAGAATTATCTCTATAACACCGAAATTATGATGGTTTACAGACTGGATCGTTTCGGTCGTGGTGGTCATCACCGTCCCTTTAATGAGGCGGGTATTCCAGGGGTTCGAATCATGGAAACATGGGAACACTATGACCGTCAACATCAGGATTTGCGGATCGAAAATGGGATTAGCTATGGTGACGTCTTGGAGAAAGTAGATATGGAGTACGTTGCCAAAGGTACAGGCCTGAACGCCATTACGCTGGCATCTCTCGCGGCCTCTCCTCCACCACCAGCCAATGTGAGGATTCTGGGCGCTGTGCAACCCAGCACAACCTTATTGTGGGATAAAGCTGATCCCGAAACAAATCCGAATGTAAAGGGGTATATCGTCCATTGGAGATTGACCGATCAACCGATGTGGCAGTGGCACCGTTTTGTTGGAGACGTGTCTGAATTTACACTTGAGAATATTGTCATCGACAATTACTACTTCGGCGTAAGTGCAGTTTCAGAGACAGGATTTGAGTCTCCGGTTGTCTTTCCAGGACCGGCTGGGAGTTTTTAATTGAATGCTAAAGGCTGGGATGATCCTCAGCCAATCGCTTCGACAATTTCAACAGTTCGCTTCAGTTTTTTGGCTAAAAGTTCTGACTTCCGTGTAGCGCCCCAGAGTTCCAGCTCAGGATCAGACTGGGTATGGATGGCAATGGTGACCTTTTCCGGCTCCATTGTCACCTGCAGAGATTTGACATTCTGGTAATGACTTCTGTCCAGCCCGTCTGCCACTCTGAGAATGCCGGCAAGTTTTTTGATTCTTTTCTTTACCTGACGCGGCAGTCCGGAATACAATTCATGCCTCTTATGCGGGGTCGAACGCCGATGATATCGAGCCACGTGGGCCATGATCTGGATCTCTTCATCTGAAAATCCCTTCAGATCCGCATTCAAAATAAGGTACAGTGCATGTTTGTGATGACTACTATGCGAAATGTGATACCCAATATCATGCAAAATAGCCGCATACTCCAGGAGTTCGCGATCCATATCCGTAAGGGCTAAGGCATCCCTGAATGGATCAAAAAGCTGAAGTGAAAGCGCACAAACATGCCTTGAGTGGGCTTCATGCCAATTACACTTGCGTGCCAATTGGAAGATGCTTCTTCTCCGAGGATCCTTCTCGGTAATCAGAGGCTGCTCAGCTTTCATCATTTTTTTCATATAACGAATCAAAATTCCCTCACGAAGGGCTTGAGAAGAGATGCGAATGGCTTTAGCCCCGAAAGTTTGCAGGATTTCTTCCACCAGTACAACGCCGGCTTGGATCAGGTCAACTCGCTTCTCATCCAGGCCTTGGATTTTCTCTCGTTTGGATCGGTTAGCATTGACAATTTCTTCTTTCAATTCCGTGAATTCTTTTTTAGTGAACTCAAACTCGTTCAACGTAATCGGGATATCCTTGTTGCGCTTGAATAAAATCATTGCAGCAATGCTCTGCATCGTCCCAGAGGATCCGATCAGTACGCTATTTTTTCGTTCACCCCAAGCCTCGACTACCGGAAGAAGTTCATTGGCGATATGGGCTTTCATCTCCCGGATTTCCTCGGGTTCAACTGGATCATGATGCACAAAATCGGCGGTTAATCGCGCCACTCCGATTTTTCGACTGTCAAGCGCTTTTATTTCCTGCTGATCCGCAATGATAAACTCCACACTTCCACCTCCGATATCGGCAATCATGTACTCTTTTTTGCCTAGTTTCATGCCATATTGAACCCCAAGGGCAATGAGCTCTGCCTCCAAAAGACCGGAAATCGCATTGATTTTGATTCCCGTCTCATCAATTGCCCGTTGAATAAAATCCCCGCCATTTTTGGCTTCACGAATTGCACTCGTAGCGTAAGCCAAAATGCGTTCTACATCTTGCCCATCACATAAAGCACGAATTTTTTTCAGCGCGGCAATACCTCGATCCATGGCCGATTCGGACAGATTTTCAAGATCTCCGTCATCCGCCAATAAAACCATTTCTTTTAGCGTATCGACAATCTCGTAATGCCCATCCGAAAAGAGATCCGCGAGAACCACATGAAACGAATTCGTACCCAGATCGATCGCGGCTACCCGTTTCATGGGAAGCAGTGGAAATACAGGTGTTTTTTGAGAGTCAGACGTCGAGGTCATACAAAACGAACCAATAGGAATGAGTATCTTGTTAGCTATAATAAGGTACGACGAATACAATGAACCCGGAACCCCAAAAAAATCCACTATTTTTCCCACCAGGTGGCCACCTTCAGACCATCGTGCGCTCCTATCTACCGGCAAACCCCGTTCTTCCAATTGTGAGAAAACGGATTGAACTCCCCGATGGAGACTTTTTGGATGTGGAGGTAAGTGGGGGAGAAAGAGATAAAACAAGACCGGTCGTCATTATCCTTCATGGGCTGGAAGGATCTTCGTCACGGCCCTATATGCGTGCCATGGCGAATCACCTGAATCAATCCGGGTTTCAAACCGTTGCAATGAATTTCAGAGGGTGCAGTGGAGAACCCAACCGATCGAGAATTACCTATCATGCCGGGAAATATGATGATCTGGAGCAGGTGATTCATTGGGTAATCCAAACCTTACATCCGCCGACTCTGCATCTAACCGGGTTTTCTCTCGGAGCCAGTATTACCCTAAATTTTCTAATCCATTCAAATCTAAAGCGAACCATCGCTTCGGCTGTAGCCATCTCCGCACCACTTCAGCTGGGTGCTATTTCTGATGACTTGCAACATGGAATCCGTACGCTTTATCAATATTATTTTCTTCGTTCATTGCGGAATAAAAATCTTCAGAAAATATGTCAGTTTCCAGATTATCCTCGCTTTAGCGGCGCAACCCTACGAGAATTTGATGATCAGGTAACCGCTTCAGTACATGGATTTCAATCCGCTGAGCACTATTACGAAACCTGTTCAACAGGTCCTAAGTTAAAAGAGATTAGCACTCCAATCCGCCTCATTCATGCCCTTAACGATCCCATTTGTTTGCTTCCAACCGGTACGCTGGAAACGATAAATCATGGATGGGTAGAGTGGAGTGTTCAACGTGGTGGAGGACATGTAGCGTTTATGACGCTTCCAGGAGGGTGGCTTGGGCATGAAGTAGCTTCCTTTTTGAAGAAATAAAAAAAGGGCAAGCCCTTCACATCACACCGCTACGACCTCCTACCGCTGCTACCTTCCGGTCCTGACGGATTTCAGAGGGAGCTGGTTGCGTGAAACTTGCCCCATGCCCTTGAAATTTGTTTTTGTCCTACGCTCTCTGCAATTGAACATCTTGCAGGGAGAGCCACTTTTGTGGAAAAACAATCAAAAACAAAAAAAAGTGTGGAGCTACGGGGATTCGAACCCCGGACCTTCGCGCTGCCAGCGCGACGCTCTAGCCAGCTGAGCTATAGCCCCGAATGTAAGCTTGTTCTTTCGAAGTCGATGATCTGTTCCTAAAAAACGCACTCTACTGCGAACTATGCATTTAAAAAGAACAGGAATAAAGATTTTGAAAGGGCCATAAATATACATTCAAAACAAAACAAAACACAATCTATCTTTTTTTGTAGGTCACATCCGGCTTGTGTATTTTTGGTTACCTGTGTATGCATCGTTTTAAGTACGTAATATCCAATGTGCACATTTAACTGAATTTTTTCCCCTCACCGCATTAACCGGCGTGAAACATTA